>DASYRY010000062.1:0-2296 GCA_036004025.1 Candidatus Polarisedimenticolia bacterium
CGTCGCCTTGGCTCTTCCACCTTTCGATTCCCGAACTCCCGAGGTTTTCCGCCTCTGGGACGAAACCCTCGCCGTCCGAGGGGGGACGAGTGAAGGGAGGCCCCGGTTTACCGAGGGAAGCGCGGCGGATCCCGCCTCCGGGCCTTCGGCGGCATCGGTTCACAACGACCTCGAGGAGTTGATCGTATCCCGTCATCCTCAGCTCGCGGAGTATCTCGAGGTGCTGCGGCGCCATGGAGCTCGGGGGGCGGCTCTTTCGGGGAGCGGTCCTTCCGTGTACGGCTTGTTCGAGACCCGCGAGGAAGTCTCCGCGCTCCTGCGGGCCCCGGAATGGCGAGGTGTCCGAGTCGTAAGCTGTGGGCCCGTCGGCCGCGCCGAGTACAGGCGCCGCTTGGGCATCCCTCTATCTGATTGAGCCATGGACCCTTGACAGCAAACTCCTCACGATGCTAGGGTATACGCCCGCTTTGACAGGGGTACCGCCAGCGAGGCGATCCGGTCCGGCGGAGCGGAAGATCCGACGGAGGCGGAGGCCAGGAGCGCAGTTCGCCTTGTCGATCCCGTCCGGACGGCTCACCTGAATGGCGGGGTATGCCAGCCGCACGGCATGCGGCGCGGACCTGTGCATCTCCGGCGTCGCCTCCCGGGCGGGTTGTATCCGTTGGGGCGTCGTCAAGCGGTAAGACACTGGACTTTGGATCCAGCATCCGGAGGTTCGAATCCTCCCGCCCCAGCCAACTTCGCAGCAAAGAGAGATCCACGGGGCGGGTGGGTCGAGAGGTAAGGCGACGACGGACATGAAGCCACAGCGCGACACCCAGATTGATAGCACCCTGAAGCTGTTCACGGGGAACGCCCATCCGCGCCTCGCCCGCGAGATCTGCGACTATCTGAACATCTCGCTCGGATCGCTGAACCTCACACGATTCAGCGATGGCGAGATCTATTGCCAGATCCTGGAGAACGTGCGCGGGACCGACGTCTTCGTGATTCAGCCGCTGGGCCCCCCGGTGAACGAGAACCTGATGGAGATGCTGATTCTCATGGATGCGCTGAAGCGATCCTCGGCGCAACGGGTCACGGCCGTGGTTCCCTATTACGGCTATGCGAGGCAAGATCGCAAGGACAAGCCGCGGGTTCCCATCTCCGCGAAACTGGTGGCGGATCTCATCAGTGCGGCGGGAGCCGATCGCGTCCTCACCATGGATCTCCATGCGCCGGCCATCCAGGGATTCTTCGACATTCCCGTGGATCACCTTTTCGCGGCCCCCATCATCATCGAGCACGTAGCGAAGATGAAGATTCCCAAGCTCGTCATCATCTCGCCCGACGCCGGGGGCGTCGAGCGGGCTCGCGCCTATGCGAAGCGGCTGCACGCCTCGCTGGCCATCATCGACAAGCGCCGGGTGGACAAGAACGTTGCCGAGATCCTGCACGTGGTCGGCGAGGTGAAGGGAATGAATGCGCTCATCGTCGACGACATCGTGGACACCGCCGGCACTCTGACCGGGACGGTGCAGGCCCTCAAGCAGGAAGGAGTCCAGAAAATCTATGCATGCTTCAGCCACGCCGTCCTTTCGGGGCCTGCTCTGGAGCGCCTTCGGGCTTCGGAGCTCGAGCGCGTGGTGGTCACCAATTCCATACCCGCCGATGCGAGGAAGCAATCGGAGGGTCGGCTCGAAGTGCTCTCCATCGCCCCGCTGCTCGGCGAAGCCATACGGCGGATTCACACCAACTCTTCCGTGAGCTCGCTGTTCGTCTGAGCCGCGGCAGGGACTCCGGCCCCAAGGCCGAGGGTTTCCCAAGGAGATCGAGGAGGACCGGGAATGAACGAGATCGTGATCGACGTGACACCCCGGACGGAGTTCGGCAAGAATCCGTCCCGGCGGCTCCGGCGCTCGGGAATGATCCCGGGTATCGTCTATGGCTCCAGCAAGCCGCCGGTCCCCATTTCAGTGGATCCCAAGCAGGTCGCCAGGATTCTTCACCTGGAGAGCGGCGTGAACACGGTCTTCATGCTGCACCTCGTCGGCAAGGATCAGAGGCGCTTCGCGATGATCAAGGACATCCAGGCCGATCCGGTCAGCAACCGGCTCCAGCACGCCGATTTCATCCGCATCCAGATGGACGAGGCGATCCAGGTCAACGTCCCGATCCAGCCGGTGGGCGAGGCGCCCGGGGTCAAGCTGGATCTGGGCATCCTGGACATGCCCCTGAGGGAAATCCGCATCGAATCGCTCCCGGCCGACATTCCGGATCACATTCCGGTCGACATCTCCAGCATGAAAATCGGAGA
>DASYRY010000063.1:0-4613 GCA_036004025.1 Candidatus Polarisedimenticolia bacterium
AAGCGATTGAGCAGGCACTGGTCATTTTCATTGCCGTAGGGACGCCGGCGCGCGCCGATGGTGCGACAGACCTGCGCTACATTGACGAAGTCGCCGACTCCATCGGGCGCTGTATGCGCGATTATAAGGTTGTGGCGACGAAAAGTACCGTGCCCGTAGGCACGGCTCGACGTATCAAAGAGCGTATTCAGGCAGCGCAAGTAGACCCCATCGCCTTCAGCGTCGTGTCCAATCCGGAGTTCCTGCGTGAGGGCTCAGCTATCGAGGATTTTATGCGGCCCAATCGCGTGGTGATCGGCGCGGACGATGTCCGCGCTATCGCCGTCCTCAAGGAGCTCTACAATCCGCTGTACCTCATCGAGGCTCCGTTCCTGATCACGAGCGTCGTGAGCGCCGAGATGATCAAGTACGCGAGCAACGCGTTTCTCGCCACGAAGATTTCCTTCATCAACGAGATTGCGCTCCTGTGCGAGAAGGTGGGCGCCGACGTCCACGAAGTCGCCAAGGGAATGGGACTGGACCATCGAATCGGACGGCTGTTTCTTCATCCCGGTCCCGGTTACGGAGGATCCTGTTTCCCCAAGGACACGCTGGCCATCCTGAAGGTGGGACGCAATCACGGTCTCGAGATGAAGGTCATCGCCTCGGTCGTGGAGGTGAACGACGAGCAGATCGGCCGCATGGTGGAGAAGATCCGAAATCTCGCAGGCGGATTGAAGGGGATGAGAATCGGGGTCCTGGGCCTCTCGTTCAAGCCGAACACGAGTGACACGCGGGAGTCCCCCGCGCTGCGCATCATCCAGCTCCTGTTGAAAGAAGGCGCCAGAGTCCGGGCCTTCGATCCGGTGGCCATCCCGGAGGCGCGGCGGGTCCTGGCCGAGGTGGAATTCGGCTCCGACGAGTACGACACGGCGGCCGGCTGCGACGTCCTGGTGCTGGCCACCGAGTGGAACCAGTTCCGCAACCTCGACCTTCCGAGGCTGAAGGAAGTCATGCGCAGCGCCACGCTGGTGGACCTGCGCAACGTCTACGAGCCGGAAGACCTGCGACGCTACGGCTTCCGCTACGCGGCCGTGGGGCGTTAGAGGATGGCCACGTATCTCGTCACCGGGGGCGCGGGCTTCATCGGGACGCATCTCGTCCGGGCTCTGGTCGCCCGGGGGGAGCGGGTGCGGGTCCTCGACAACTTCATCACGGGGCTGCGCCAGAACCTGGAGCCCTTGGCGGAGCGCATCCAGCTGCTCGAGGGAAGTGTGGACGACTCCAGCCGAGTCGAGCAGGCGATGGATGGCGTGGACTATGTTCTGCACCAGGCTGCTCTCGGCTCGGTGCCGCGTTCCGTCGACGACCCACCCGCCACGCATGCGGCAAATCTGACCGGCACGCTGGTCCTCCTGGATGCCGCGCGAAGGGCGCGGGTCCACCGGTTCGTCTACGCTTCTTCCTCATCGGTCTATGGGGACTCCGCCCAGCTTCCGAAGGTCGAGACGATGCCGCTGCTTCCCCTCTCGCCCTATGCGGTGACCAAGCTCGGGGGTGAGCTCTACTGCAAGGTCTTCCACCAGATCTACGGTCTCGAGACGGTGTCGCTGCGTTACTTCAACGTCTTCGGTCCAGGACAGCGTCCCGATTCCGAGTACGCGGCGGTCCTTCCGCGATTCATGGCGGCGGCGCTGCGGGGCGAGCCGCCGGTGATCTACGGGGACGGGCGGCAATCGCGGGATTTCACCTACGTCGACAACGTGATCCAGGCGAATCTCCTCTCCTGCACGGCGTCCGCCTCGGCGGCGGGAGAGACCTTCAACATCGCCTGCGGAGAGAGCGTCACGCTTCTCGACCTTCTCCGCGAGATGGGGGCCTTGACCGGACGGAGTCTCGAGCCTCGCTTCGAGCCCGTCCGCAAAGGGGACGTGAAGGATTCTCTCGCCCGCATCCAAAAAGCGAGCGATCTTCTCGGCTATCGTCCCGACATCTCATTCCGGGAAGGACTGCGCCGGACGTTACTCTCCGCGGGACTCCTCCAGCCCTCATGAATCTCTCGGTGGTGATCCCGGTCTATAACGAGGAGAAGACGGTCGAGGCCATTCTCGCCCGCGTCCTCGACACCCCCCGGCTCCTCGAAGTCATCGTGGTGGACGATGCCTCGACCGACGGAACCGCCGCGGCATTGAAGAGGATCACGGATCGGCGCGTGCGCGTCATGCGCCACCCACATAATCGCGGCAAGGGCGCTGCGCTGAGGACGGCTTTCGCGGAGATTCGCGGAGAGGTCGTCCTGGTCCAGGACGCAGATCTCGAATATGACCCGAGAGACTATCCCCGACTCCTGGAGCCGATCGAAGCGGGGCTGGCGGACGTGGTGTACGGCTCCCGATTCACGGGAGAGACGCACCGCGTATTGTTCTTTTGGCACTACGTGGGAAACCGATTCCTCACCACGCTTTCCAACATGTTCACCAATCTCAACCTGACCGACATGGAGACCTGCTACAAGGCCTTCAGGTCGGAGACGCTGAGAGGACTCAAGCTGCGATCGGAGCGCTTCGGGATCGAGCCGGAGATCACCGCGAAGGTGGCGCGCGCCGGCTGGCGGGTCTACGAGACTTCCATCTCCTACCACGGCCGAAAGTACGAGGAAGGGAAGAAGATCACATGGCGGGACGGAATCGCGGCGATAGTCGCCATCCTCAGGTACGGCCTATTCGATTGACAAGACGCGCGCCGGCGCCCCGCCGGAGCGCCTCGGCGCGTTCCGGGCTGTGGAGTCTCGTGCTGGCCGGGGGTAAGGGAGAGCGGTTCTGGCCGCTGTCGCGCGAGGGCCGGCCCAAGCCTCTGGTGGACCTGGGCACGGGCCGCTCGCTGCTGCAAGAGACGATTCTCAGAGCCCGGAGCGTCTCTCCCCCCTCGCGCATCCGGGTCATCGCGGGTCCCTCGCTGGAGGCGGTGATCCGCAAGGAGATGGGCCGCCTCGGAGTGGAGGGGATGATCGTCGAACCCGCGGCGAGGAATACCGGCCCGGCGGCCCTGCTCGCTTCCCGGTGGGTTTGGGAGCGGGACCCCAAGGGCACGGTGCTCGTGCTTCCGTCCGACCATCGAGTCGAAGGGCGCCAAGCGTTTCGCTCCGCGGTCGAGAAGGCCAGAAAGCTGGCGGATGAGGGCTTCCTGGTGACTTTCGGGATCCGGCCGAAGGGCCCCGTTCCCGATTACGGATACATCCTCAAGGGCTCGCGCATCGACGCGCTGGGTCATCGTGTCAAGCGGTTTGTGGAGAAACCGCCCGAGGCTGTGGCCCGACGCCTCCTCCGGCAGGGAAGAGCGCTTTGGAACTCCGGCATGTTCGTCTGGAGGGCGGAGAGATTCCTGGAAGAGGCAGCGCGGTGCGAGCCGGCATTCGAGCGGTGGCTGCATCGCTGCGCGAGCGGGGGAGCGATGGGTCGGGAGGCCCGGAAGGCTTTCGTCCGGCTGCCTTACGTACCGGTGGATCGAGCGGTGCTGGAGCGCTCGGACCGGATCGCCGTGGTCGAAGCACGCTTCGCATGGTCGGATCTCGGCGCCTGGATGGCCCTCTACGATCTGGGGAAGAAGGATCCCCAGGGGAACGTGGGATGGGGAGAAGTGGCGGCGATTGACTCGAGGGGAAACCTGACTTTCTCGTCCGATGGGATCGTGGTGCTGTGTGGCGTCAGCGAACTCCTCGTGGCGCGGGAGAAGGATGTCGTGCTCGTCTGCCCACGCGGCAGGGCGACTCAGATGCGCGAGATCCTGGCGTCACTGCGGAGGAAGGGTCATGGCGGGTACCTCTGAAGCGACTCCATCCCCTGAGGTCCTGGAGCGGGAATCCTCTTCCGCGGGGCCGATCCGCAGAGCCTGCCTGGCGATCGTGGAGGCCGGAGTCTGGATTCTGCTCATCACCACACCCTTCGCACTCGGATCCGTCTCGGAGACGGCCACCGCCCTGATGGAGGGAGGCTGTCTGAGCCTCTTCGCCCTCGCCTGGATTGCGGGGCCGAGGAAAAGGGGATCTCGGATGCCGCGCTGGTTCTCCTGGACGGTCGGGGCGTTTTGTCTTTGGACCTTGATCCAGCTCGTCCCCATGCCGCCCTCGCTGCTGGGAGTCCTGAGCCCTGGAAGCGATCGGCTCTACCGGAAGAATCTTCCAGGTTACTCCGACCGGTCGGCCCGATCGGATCTGCAAGCGTGGCTTCTCTCCGATCGAGGGGAATCCACGCGAGGACTGAACGCGCGGGAGGATCAGCGGACGGGGCTCGAGGGGCAGATGTCCGTGACATCCTCCTGGCGGCCGCTCTCATGGTATCCCTGGGTCACCGTCCGGTGGCTCTCCAGGTTCCTGGCCTATGTCGCCTTCGCCCTGGTGGTGGCGCGCTACCTTCCCGAGCGCGCCCTGGAGAAGCGCTTGCCTTACCTCGTGCTCGCCCTGGGATCCGCCATCGCGATGCTGGGCGTGATCCAGTACTACACCTGGAACGGCAAGATTCTCTGGATCGTCCCCGTGTATCAGGGCCATCCCTTCGGCCCCTGGGTGAACAGCAATCACTTCTCGGGCTATCTCGAGATGGCCCTGCCCGTGGCATGCTCGGTCCTGCTGCGAGAGG
>DASYRY010000064.1:0-2995 GCA_036004025.1 Candidatus Polarisedimenticolia bacterium
ATCGCTGCTCGAAGGCGCTTTGCGATGCATCCGCAATCACGGGGGAGACTCCGAGAGCCTTCCGATCCTCCGGGTCCCGGGTGCGTTCGAAGTCCCCCAGGCCGTGGCGCATCTGCTCGCGTCTCCCGCAATGAGATTCGATGCCGTGATCGCCCTCGGCATCCTGATTCGAGGCGAGACCCTTCATTTCGAGATTCTCGCGCGCGAAGTCTGCGGCTCGCTGGAGCGCATCGGGATCTCGACGGGCGTTCCGGTGGCCTTCGGAATCCTCACCGTCGACACGCAACAGCAGGCGCGCGACCGCGCCGGGCAGGGCCGCGCCAACAAGGGGTGGGAGGCGGCCCATGCGGCCTTGAGGATGGCCGTGCTCTTCCGGGAGCGCAAGGCTGGAACGTCCTCATCCCGGGGGCCGAGGCACGCGCGCAGGCCGAGCGAGGTGAGGCGCCATGGGTGATCGACGCAAGGGACGCGAATACGCCCTCCAGATGCTCTATCAAATCGAGGTAGGGTCCATGGGGCAGGCGGAGACCTTCTCCAATTTCTGGGAGGGGAAATCCGCCGGGGACGAGGTGAGAGAATTCGCTCAGTCGCTGGTCACCGGGACCCTGGGGAATCTTCCGGCGATCGACTCCGTGCTGCGTGAGGGACTGGAGCATTGGCGGCTTCCTCGCATGGCCGCCGTGGACCGCAACGTGCTGCGCCTAGCCGTGTACGAGTTTCTTCATCAGCCCGAGACGCCCCCCATCGTCGTCATCGACGAGGCCATCGAGCTGGCCAAGCGGTTCGGGGGGGATGAATCGGGTCTGTTCATCAACGGTGTCCTGGACGGGATCCGCAAACGTCTCGAGGACCGCCTCCAGGGTGGAAGCGCAACCGGCGCGAAAGAATAACCTCCATCAGGCTATGTAGTTAGTCGACTGTCGTTTCTCCGACACCCTCCCCTTTGCCTCGCCTTGACCATTTCCCATATCTCCTTTTTTTCGAAGGGATTGGCAAAAGGAAGTTTCGTTCCTATATTTCCTCTGTCGTGCCCCGGCTCGGGGCGCCGCCATCGGAGGAACCTGCCTTGAGTCTCGTGGGAAGTCTGAAAGACCTGCCCTTTTCCGACATCTTGCAGATCCTCTGTCTGAGCCGCCGCTCCGGAGTGCTCTACCTGGGCCAGGAAGACTCTCTCGCCATCCTTCGCTTCCGGGACGGGCTCCTCCATGGAATCGATCTCCCAGGAGAGGAATCTCCCCTCATTCGCGGCATTCGTCGCGAGCACCTGGTCCCCGACGACGTGCTCGTGCAGGCGATCCGAGAATGCCGCAGGGCGACCGACTCCTTGCTTCAGATCCTGGCCGCCAAAACCTATCTCGATCCGGAGCAGGTGCGCCGCGTGGTCCTGGGAGAGGTCCGCGCGATTATTCGAAGGTTGCTGGCTTGGAAGGAGGGGGAATTCCGCTTCGAAATCGCGGGACAGGAGCCCGCTTCTCTGCGCGAGCCGCGCGACGAGTCCCGCAGGGGACGTACCGGGAGCTCGCTCGAGGGCACCCTCCTGCGCATTCCCGAGGGGCTGGATCCACGCGAGATTCTCTTGGAAGAGATGCGCGCTCGGGGTGCCGAGTCGGTCCATCACTTCTTCCTTCCGGATCTTCCCAGCGGCCCCGTGGCGCAGAATGAATCGGCTGCAGCGGACGGGGACGGAATCCCGTCAGGCGCCGGCTCCGCCCTCGCCGTGGTGCTGGTGGACGAAAGAGCGGTCTATCGGGAGCTCCTGGGCAGCACCTGGAGAAAAGAGGGGTTCCGCGTCGAGGCCTTCACGTCGCCGGAGGCGGGGTATCAGAAGTTTGCGCTGCTCGCCGAGGCCGGTGCGTCCGTCTCCCTGGTGACCGATCTGGTGGTACCCGAAACAGGCGGCGCCGGGTTCGCGGGAGGGCTGGAGCTGCTGATCCGAGCCCGGCAGGAGTTCCCGGGCGCGCGGGTTCTGCTGATGTCGGAAGGAGTCGATCCGACCGTGGAGGAAGCGGCCAGGTCGCTCGGCGTGCGAGCGATCCTAGAAAAGCCGTCCATCCTCCCCGCGGACGGCGATTCGCTGCGCGAGACCGTCGAGAAGCTGGCGCGAACCGGCGCTAGGATCCTGCGAGACGACACGGCGGAGCTCTCCGTCGATCCCGAAGACGAACGGAGCGAAACGATCCATGTCGTCGATCAGCTTTCCCTGCTCGGTGCGCTCCTAGGGGAGCTGCGACGTCCCGGAAGCGAGATGGAGATTCCTCTGCTGGTCTTGCGCCTGGCCTCCGAGTACTTCGAGCGAGGAATTCTCCTGGAGGTGAACGAGCAGGAAGCGCGAGGTCTCGGCGGGTTCGGCGGGACGAAAGGCACCGCCAGCTCCAATGGGAAATACCGGCGCCTCGCCCTGCCCCTCGTCCCCGGGAGTCGTCTCACGGAAGCGGTTTCACACAAGACTTCCGTGCGGGGGCCCCTGGACCATCCTGAGGAACGGCACCTCCTCGAGCAGCTCGGAGGGCCTTCCGCGGACGGCGTGTTCCTCCCTCTGATGAGCCACGACCAGGTCGTGGCGGTCCTTTATGGAGACAACGGTCAGAGTTCCTCTCCGGTGGGCGACACGAGAGGACTCGAAATCTTTCTCGGCGAAGTAGGCATGGCTCTCGAGAGGTTTCTCCACCGCCCGCCGCCGGTGGAAGGGCAGGAGAGGACGTACGCATGATCGTCCGGTGCCCCGGGTGCACCGCCCGATACCGACTGGACGAAGCGCGGATCCCGGGTGAGGAAGCGAAGCTCCGGTGCCCGAAATGCCAGGCGCTGTTCATCGTCCGCGCGCCGGCGCCCTCCCTCGACGACGAGCTCCCGGCTCCAGCCTCCTCCAGCGTGTCTCGCGCAGGCGCGCTCCCGAGACCTCCGGGATCGTCGCGCCAGAGTCATCAGGCTCCTCCCACGGCGCTGCTGGCGGACGAGCCGAGGGAATTCCGAGACTTCGTGGCAGGGGTTCTCG
>DASYRY010000065.1:0-7626 GCA_036004025.1 Candidatus Polarisedimenticolia bacterium
GGCGCTCCGGAGACTTTAATCTCACATTCCGTCGAGAACGAATTACCGGCCGCGTGCCTGGGGGGAGAACTGGAGGCCCGGGAAGGTACTCGGGGCGTAGAGCGTCCCACCATGGTCGGATAGGAACGCCCTTGCGCGGGAGTCGCTTCCGAAGGCGATGAGGCTCGGCATGCAGCGGTCGTAGCAGGCCTGCATGGGCATGTGCGTCTCGTCCATGACCGCAGGATGATGGACACAGGGGGTCTCGTCGCTTCCTTCGACCAGGAAGGCCCGCTCGAGGGGAAGGGTCCTTCCCGATGCGTAGTCGGTTGCTGTGATGTCCCGGACGCGGTTGCCCGGCTCTTCCCGATAATGCAGGGCGCATCTTGGACAGCAGGCGGGGACTCTTTTGCCGTCGGCGAGGGTCAGCGTCGCCCGCACCGACGAGTGGATCTCGCGCTCGCAGACCCAGCAGCGTTCGGCCTGCCGGGCGCAGGCCAACGACACCATGAGCAGGACGAAAAGGAAACTGATTCGCACCGTGTGAAGTTTCATAGAAGGACCGGGGACAATGACCACCATAGATCGTCCCGAATCCCATTCTACTCCTCTCCCCGTGCTTCAAGCTCCGGGCCCTCGGAAGGCGTCCGCGCCAGATCCCCGTCCACCAAAATGCACTCGCATTTGATCTTTCCAGAAGCGCCCCATCTCGCAGGTCACGCCCTTTCTCCTTGACCTTCCTACGGGCTTGGACACCTTCAAGGGCTTCCTAGTCGGGGCACCGGGATGTCCGCAGGGTCCACGGTCCCCCGCTTCATCTCGAACCTCCACTTCCAGATTTCATAGATGGGTGGATAGACGAGAAGCTCCAGCAGGAAGCTGGTGAACAGGCCGCCGATCATGGGCGCCACCACCCGCTTCATCATGTCGGCCCCGCTGCCCAGAGACCACATGATCGGCATGAGCCCCATGAAGGCGGCGGCAACCGTCATCATCTTGGGGCGGATCCGCTTCACCGCTCCGTGGACGATCGCCTCGCGCAGGTCTTCGCGGGTTCTCATCCGGCCGGCCCGGACGGCGTCGTAATAAGAGAGATCCAGGAAGAGCAGCATGAAGACGCCCGTCTCGGCGTCCAGTCCCATCAGGGCGATCATGCCGACCCAGGTCGCGATGGAGACGTTGTAGCCCAGCAGGTAAAGGAGCCAGACCGCCCCGATGACCGAGAAGGGAACGGCCAGAAGCACGATGCTCGCCTTCGCTGCGGACTTGGTGTTCATGTAGAGCAGGAGGAAGATCAGGAAGACGGTGATGGGAACCACGATCTTGAGGCGCTCCCTCACGCGCAGCATGTTCTCGTACTGCCCGCTCCACTGGATGGAGTATCCGGTCGGGATAGAGACCTTCGCCGCCACCGCCTTCTTCGCATCTTCCACGAAGCTGCCGACGTCGCGCCCCGCGATATCCACGTAGACGTAGCCCGCCAGCATGCCGTTCTCGTCCCGGATCATGGCCGGACCGGTGGTCATCCGGATGTCGGCGATCTGCGCCAAAGGAATCTGGGCCCCCGAGGCGGTCGGAACCAGGACCCTCTGCAACCGCTCGAGATTGTCCCGCATCTCCCGGGCATAGCGGACGCTGACCGTGTAGCGCTCCCGTCCCTCCACGGTGGTGGTGACGGGCTGGCCCCCGATGGCCGACTCGATGACCATCTGGGCTTCCTGGACGGAGAGACCGTATCGGGCAAGCTCGTCCCGATTGAGGTCAAAATCCAGAAAGAACCCGCCTGCCGTGCGCTCGGCGTAGATGCTGCGGGTGCCGCGCACTTCCCGGACGGCGGCTTCCACTTCCGCACCGACCCGCTCGATCACCGAGAGATCCGCTCCGTAAATCTTAATTCCGACCGGCGTCCTGATGCCGGTGGTGAGCATGTCGGTCCGGTTCTTGATGGGCATGGTCCAGGCGTTGGTGACCCCCGGAAAGCGCAGCTTCTGATCCAGTTCGGAGACGAGATCCTCCCGGGTGATCCGATCCCACCACAGGTGCCGTAGAGGGCGTTGCAGGAAATCCGGCCAGTCGGAGTAGAAGCGTCTCACTTTCCGCCACTGGTCGTGAGGCTTCAGCAGGATGGTGGTCTCGAGCATCGAGAAGGGTGCCGGATCGGTCGAGCTCTCGGCGCGCCCGGCCTTGCCGAAGACTCTCACCACTTCCGGCACCTGCCGGATCAGCTCGTCGGAGGTCTGCACCAGCCGCTCCGCTTCGGACACCGAGAGGCCGGGAAGGGTGGTGGGCATGTAAAGCAGCGTTCCCTCGTCGAGCGGGGGCATGAATTCCGAGCCCAAGCTCAGATAGACGGGAACCGCGGAGAGCACCAGGAGCAGCGCCACCAGGACGGTCGTCCCAGGAAAACGCAGCACCAGCCGGCAGGGCGGCTCGTAGAGGGCGAACAGAATCCGGCTAATCGGGTGCCTCTCTTCCGGATAGTAGGTGCCCACCACGGCCTGGTGGGTGAGCCAGGAGAGCCACCGGGGCCGGAAGTCCATCCGATCCATTCGGGTGAAGAGCATCCGCATGGCCGGGTCCAGGGTAATGGCCAGCAGAGCCGCGATGGCCATGGCCAGGTTCTTGGTATAAGCGAGCGGCTTGAACAGACGCCCCTCCTGGTCCACCAAGGTGAAGATGGGCATGAAAGCGACGGCGATGACCAGAAGGGAGAAGAAGACCGAAGGCCCGACCTCCTTCAGGGCATTCAGCCGGACGGCGTGATAGTCCCCGACCCGCCCCCCGGCCTCCCACAGCTGCAGCTTCTTGTAGGCGTTCTCCACTTCCACGATGGCGCCGTCCACCAGGACACCGATGGAGATGGCGATTCCGGCCAGCGACATGATATTGGAGGTGATGCCCATGAAGTACATCGGGATGAAAGCCAGGAGGACCGAGACCGGAATCGTGACGATGGGGACGATGGCGGACGGAAGGTGCCAGAGAAAAATGAGAATGACCAGGCTGACGATGATCATTTCCAGAATCAGCTCGTGTCTCAGATTGTCGATCGACCGCTGGATCAGATCCGAGCGATCATAGGTGGTCACCAGCTCGACACCTGCCGGAAGCGACGACCGGACGCTCTCGATCCTCTGCTTCACGCGACGGATGACGTTGAGCGCGTTCTCGCCGTAGCGCATCACCACGATCCCTCCGACCGTGTCGCCCATTCCGTCCAGATCCACCACGCCGCGACGGATGTCGGGTCCCAGCTCCACCCGGGCCACGTGGCGCACCAGGATGGGCGTCCCTTTCCCATCGTCCCCCACCACGATCTTTTCCAGGTCCTGGATGGATCGGGCGTAGCCACGTCCTCGAACCATGTATTCGGTTCCGGAGAACTCCACCAGGCGCCCTCCCACGTCGTTGTTCCCCTGGCGAACCGCCTCGATGACGCGGGTCAGCGGAATCCGATAGGCCAGAAGGGCGTTGGGGTCCACGTTGATCTGGTACTGCTTCTGGAAGCCGCCGATGGAAGCCACCTCCGCCACCCCCGGCACGCTCTGCAGGACGTAGCGGAGGTTCCAGTCCTGGAAGGAGCGCAGCTCGGCCAAGTCGTGCTTCCCCGAACGATCGACCAGGGCATACTGGTAGACCCATCCCACTCCGGTGGCGTCGGGTCCCAGCTCGGTGCGCACCCCCTCCGGAAGCCGTGGCAGGATCTTGCCCAGGTACTCCAGGGTGCGACTTCGGGCCCAATAGATGTCGGTCCCGTCCTGGAAGATGATGTAGACGTAGGAAAAACCGAAATCGGAAAACCCGCGGATCGCCTTGACCCGGGGGGCGCCCAGCAGGGCGGTGATGATGGGATAGGTGACCTGGTCCTCCAGGATGTCCGGGCTTCGGTCCCAGCGCGAGTAGACGATGACCTGGGTGTCGGAAAGATCCGGAATGGCGTCCAGGGGTACGCTCCTCATGGAATAGACCGCCAGCCCCACCGCCACCGCCGTCAGGATCAGGACGACGAACTTGTTGCGGGCGGAGAATTCGATGATCCGCTCGACCATCACTTCTCCTTCGCCGGCTGGGTCGCCGTCCCGGATGGGCTCGGCGGTGGTGCGGCGGTCGCCTCCAACGCCGCCTTGAGCTTCGATTCGGAGTCGATGAGGAAATTACCCGAGGTGACCACGCTCTCCCCTTCCTTCAGCCCTTCCATCACCTCCACCGCGTCGGGGAGACGCAGCCCGAGGCGGACTTCGCGCGGCTCGAAATACCCCTCACCCTGAGCCACGAAAACGATGTTTCGGGTGCCGGAGGAGAGCACCGCGCTCTCCGGAACGACCAGGCGCTCTCCCAGGTCGCTGCGCAGCTCCACCTGGGCGTACATGTCGGGCTTCAGCTCCAATCCGGGGTTGGCAAACTCCAGACGCACCTGCACGGTGCGGGAGGCGCTATCCAGAACCGGGTACAGGAGAGTGACTTTGCCCTGGAAGGATTTGCCGGGAAGGTAGTCCAGCGTCATGAGAGCCGACTGCCCTACCTCGACGAAGGGAACCTCGTACTCGAAGACCGAGGCGAGGACCCAGACCCGGGAGAGATCGGCGATGTCCAGCAGCGTGGCGCTGGAATCGATTCTCTCTCCCTGGGTCACGTTGCGCTGGAGGACATAGCCGGAGACGGGAGCGAAGAGCGTGACGGTGCGAGAGGACTGCCCGCTTTTTTCCAGTTGCTCGATCTGGTCCGAAGTAAAATCGACGAGGAGAAGCCGCCTGCGGCTGCTCTCCACCAGATCGTCCACGCGCTTCGCCGCTTCTTGCGGAGCGCCATCACCCAGATCTTTACGCGACTTCCGAGCGAGCAGGTATTCTTCCTGGGCGGCCAGAAGCTCGGGGCTGTAGAGGCTCAACAGGGGCTGCCCCTTCCTGACCCTCTCGCCGGTGGCGTTCACCGAAAGCTTTTCGACCCATCCCTCGATCTTGCTGTGAACGTGGTGAAGACGAGTCTCGTCCGAGGCCACCCGGCCCACGGTCTTGATCGTCCGCACGAACGGAGCGCGTTTGACTGCCGTGGTGCGGACTCCGATGAGCTGTTGCTTGCGAAACGGGATGTTGATCGCGGCGCGTCCGGCGACCGTCGGGGACTCCCGGGGAGTCTCGTCCAATTCGACCCGCTCCATCTCCATCCCCATGGAGTCCTTGCCGGGCTTGTCGGAAACCTCATTGGGATTCATGGTGGAGCGGTAGATGATCTTCTTTGGGCGGGATTTCACCTCGCCCTTTTCGATGGGAACCATGCGCATCCCACAGATGGGACAGTCGCCCGGCTTGTCGGACTGCATCGCCGGGTGCATGGGGCACTGATAGAGGGTCTCGGCCCTCTTAGGGGCCTCCGGTGCGCCGCTGCCGGTTTTCTCACCCTTTCTGGAGCAGCCAATTCCGGCAAAAACCAGCACCCCGAGGAGGGAGACGGCGATCAGGCTTCCGAGAGTGCGCTTAGCATGAATCGTCATGGTCTCCCTTTCTCGGAGGTTGCCGGCACCCGGACCAGCTCCCGAGCTACCAGTGGCTCCAAAGCCGCCAGGGCCTGAATCCGCTCCGCTTCCAGCACCGCCTCGTCCCGGCGGGCATCCAGAAGCGCCCGGAGATCGTTGAACAGATCCAGAAAGCCGATTCGCCCCACCGTGTACGAGGCGCGCGCCGATTCCAGCGTATTGGCCGCCTGGGGAATGATTCCCTGCCGGTACAGGGTCAGGAGGCGCTCGGCCCGCTGGGCCCGGGCTGCGATCTCCCGCACCGCGGACTCCGTGCGGATCTTGCGATCCGCCAGATCCTGCTGCGCCGCCGCCAGATCCGACTCAGCCTGTGCCAGGGCCTCGGCCTGTTTGCGCGCCTTGTGAAGGGGAAGGCGCACGCCGAACATTCCCATGACCATGGGATCGAGTTCGCCGCGGTACTGGTAGCTTGCCGACCAGATCAAATCGGGCTTCTGCTCGAGCCGAGCCAGCTTCGCGCCGGCTTCGCCCCGGCGGACTTCCGCTTCGAGCGCGCCGATTTCAGGGGAGCCGGAGATGGCGGCCGTCGCGAGCGATTCGATGTCCGGGGGAATCTCCCCGGTGAGCGCCATCAGCGCGGGACCGATGGAGACGCCACCGGTCCGTCCCACCGCCGCATTGAGCCGTGCCTCAACCTCACGCCGCTCCTGCGATAGTCGCGTCGATTCCGCTTCCAGCTTGAGGATCTCGGTCTGCGCCTTGAGGACGCTCTCTTGAATACCTTGTCCGATTTCGTACCGGCGCCGGGCAGCCTCCTCTGTGGACTCCAAAACGCTGCGGGTTTCATTCAGGATGGCGGCCGTCCGGTCCAGTCGGACCAAGTCGACGTAGGCGATCTTGACCGCCGAAAGGACTTCGAGCCGCACTCTTTCCAGCTCCTTCTCCGCTCTTTCTGCAGAACGCGAGGCCACCTCTCCGGCCGCCCGGCGCTTTCCAAAAGAGCGGATTTCCTGGGTCCAATTCAGGGAGAGCAGGGCAAATTCGCTCTCTCCCAAAGTGAAGCGAGAGAGGCCGTCGTTGGTGTAGGCGAGGCTCACCTCTGGGTCGGGCGGGGCCTGGGCCTGCGACGGGGCATGACGGGCTGCCTCGAGGCGCGCCTGCGCCGCGCGGATGGCGGGGCTGCTCTCCTCCGCTTCCCGCAGCAGCACGGCGGGCTCCGCCGTGGTAGAGATCGATGATTCTGCGGCAGTTCCCACCTGCCCCCAGAGCAGCGCCTGCAGGAGGAACGCAATTCCCATCACGGTGTCTCCCTCTTGCCCAGGGCCGGCGCAGGATTGCCACCCGTCGGGCACAAAACGATTGAACAAGATGTGGAAGGTGGGGGTTAGAGCCCGGGGCCCAGACTCAGCAGAGGAGGGAGGTGTTCAGGATGAACAGAGGGATGGACGAGTAAGGCGGCCCTAAGCTAGGCGGCCAACGATGGAGCGCAATGACCGCTGAGACGTCCTGGTTGGAAACTTCCCGCGCTTCGGCGATGCCGGATCCATCCTGGGGAACACGATAGGCGGCGGGAACCACGCGCCCCGGATGGCGCTCCACGGCCGGATTCATTCTGAACTGGCAGCAGGAGGCCTTTCCGATGGACTCGGCGGCCGTTGGCGACCCCTTACAGCAGTCCATCGCCTTGCCGCCGCACCCCTCGCACAAGATCAAGCCTCCGGCGGAGGAGAAGAGGAGGACGACGACAAGAAGACTGATGAGAAGGCGTGTGTTTGTCCGCATGCTCATAACTTACTTTGCCCTGAGATGCGTGACAAGTCAAAACTAGAAGAACTCAGAGGCGGGGCGCGCTCGCGGGGGCCCGATGGCCGAGCGAGAGCGACCCCGGGATCGCCCGCCTACAGCACTCCTCGTGACGAAGCTCAATTCTGAAAGTACGATCTCGTTTCGAGTGTTACAGATACCGGAGAAAGGGCTCGCCTTGACACCCGGAAACGGCACGGGTCGCAGGAAACGCGGCTGCAAGCCGGGACCAGACTCTTGGGACAATCCTTGCAGGGATTACTATCTGGTCCCATCTGACGTAGGCTATCGATGCGGCCGCGAATATGTACCAGATAGCGAAGAGGTAATCGACGGGCTGAATGGCTAGAGTGCCGCCAGCGTTATGGAGT
>DASYRY010000066.1:0-3875 GCA_036004025.1 Candidatus Polarisedimenticolia bacterium
TCTAATGTACCTGGAGAGCTTCGGGAATCCCAAGAAGTTCACGCCTCTGGCGCAGCGCGTCACGCGCAAGAAGCCGATCATCGCGGTGAAATCGGGCCGCACCGAGGCGGGGGCCCGGGCCGCCTTCTCCCACACCGGAGCGCTCGCCGGGGCGGACGTGGCCACCTCCACGCTCTTCGATCAGTGCGGCGTGCTGCGCGTGAATACCATCGAAGAGATGTTCACGCTGGCGACCGCCTTCACCAGCCAGCCGCTGCCGCGAGGCAACCGCATCGCCATCCTGACGAATGCGGGAGGACCTGCCATCATGGCCACCGATGTGGCGGTGACTCTCGGGCTGACGCTATCGCCGCTCGAGAAGAAGACGCGCACGGCATTGCGAAAGCGGCTCCCGAGCGAGTGCAGCGTGGCGAATCCCGTGGATCTGATCGCCTCGGCCGATGCGGCCCGCTACGCCGTGGGGCTCAAGAGCCTGCTCGCCGACGCCACCGTGGACGGCCTGCTGGTGCTCTTCGTGAGTCCCACCATGATCGATTCGCTCGAGGTGGCGAAGGCCATCGCCCGGCACGCCCGGGGGAGCCGCAAGCCCGTGATGACCTGCTTCATGGGGATGGATCGGGGCGCGGAAGGGGTGGCGACGCTCCGCAGCCGCTCGATTCCCGTCTACTCCTTCCCGGAAGAGGCGGCCCAAGCGATGGCGGCGCTGCATCGGTACCGGCAAATCCAGAAGAAGCCCCGCGGACGCCGGGTGGCTTATCGAATCGACTCGTGGAAGATCGCCGCCCTCTTGCGGCGGGTCCGAGCCTCGCATCGGCAGCAACTCTCGCTTCAGGAGTCCCAGGAGATCCTCGCCGTGGGCGGCTTTCCCCAGCCGCCTTCGCGCGTCGTGAGCAGCGCGGCCGCGGCGATCGGCGCCTCGTGGGAGGTGGGATATCCCGTGGTCCTGAAGGCTGTGCTTCCCGAGTTCTCGCACAAGACCGAGGCGGGCGGGGTGCGCGTGGATCTCAGGAACGGAGACGAAGTGGGGAAGGCCTATCAGGATTTCTGCCGGCGGTTCAGGAAGCGATCCCTGCCCGTCTTGGTACAGAAGATGGTGAAGGGAGGGCGGGAAGTGATCCTGGGATCGTTCCAGGACCGGCAATTCGGCACGTTGATCATGTTCGGGCTCGGTGGGGTTTTCGTCGAGGCGATGAAGGATGTGTCCTTTCGCGCCATTCCGATCACCGATCGCGACGCCAAGGAGATGATCGAATCGCTGCGCGGCTATCCGCTGCTCAAGGGATTTCGGGGAGAGGAGGGCGTCAACGAAGCGATTCTCGAGGAGATGCTGCTGCGGCTGTCGCAGCTGCTTTCCGATTTCCCCGAGATCGAGCAGGTGGACATCAATCCCTTCATCGCCGGCAAGAATCGCCGCGATTGTTTCGCGGTGGATGCGCGCATCTCCCTGGTCCGGAGGTGATCGCGGGCGGGCTGGAATTTGACGCATGCGGCGCGCGCTGACATAATCCGACTCGGCTAATCACTTGAAAAACTGGGACTAAGCCGAAATGCCACAGCGCTTTCGACACACCACGATCCTGTGCGTCCGCCATCAAGGCAGCGTGGCCATGGCGGGAGACGGGCAGGTGACTCTGGGTCACTCCGTCGTCAAGCACGGGGCTCGGAAAATCCGCAAAGTCCACAACGGATCGATTCTCGCGGGGTTCGCGGGCTCGGCGGCCGACGCCATCGCCCTGTTCACGAAATTCGAGGCGAAGCTGGAGGAGTTCCGCGGCAACCTGGAGCGGGCCTCGGTCGAGCTGGTGAAGGACTGGCGGACTGACAAGATGCTGCGGCGGCTCGAAGCGCACCTGGTCGTCGCCAACGGCGCGCACGGTTATCTGTTGTCCGGAACGGGAGATCTCATCGAGCCCGACGACGGGCTGCTCGCCTTGGGCTCGGGGGGACCGCTCGCCCTCGCCGCGGCCCGCGCGCTCATCGCCCACTCCGGGCTCGATGCCCGCTCGGTGGCCCTGGAGGCCATGAAGATTGCCGCGGGGATCGATATCTACACCAACGACAACCTCAGCGTCGAAGTGCTCTGAGGGACGGACGCCATGGTCTACTACATGCCCGGAGAAGTGACGCAGGAAGCGCCGCCCCAGTCGGGTGACCTGACGCCCCGGGAAATCGTCGCGGAGCTGGACAAGTACGTGGTCGGCCAGAAAGCCGCCAAGCGGGCGGTCGCGATTGCGCTGCGCAACCGCACCCGGAGGCTGAAGCTCTCTCCCGAGATGGCGGAGGAAGTCGCCCCCAAGAACATCATCATGATCGGTCCCACCGGAGTGGGCAAGACCGAGATCGCGCGCCGGCTTGCGAAGCTCACCAGCTCCCCCTTCATCAAGGTGGAGGCGTCCAAGTACACGGAGGTCGGGTACGTCGGACGGGACGTCGAATCGATGATCCGCGACTTGGCCGAGCTCGCGGTGGAGATGGTCCGCTCGGAGAAGGTCCAGGAAGTCCGGCAGCGCGCCGCCAGAAACGTCGAATCGCGCCTCCTGGACCTCCTGTTGCCGCCCCTGGAGAGCCCGGCCCCCGGCTCCTCGGCGGCGATCCCCTCCTCGGAAAGCCACGAACAGCACCAGCGGACACGCGAGAAGCTGCGCCAGCAGCTTCAATCCGGCGCGCTCGAAGAGCGCACCCTCGAGATTGACGTCCGAGTCTCCTCCTTCCCCGCCATGCGCGTTTTCTCCAGCGCCGGCATGGAAGAAATGGACATCAATCTGAAAGACATGATGCCGGGCCTGTTCGGCGGCCAGAGCCGAAAGCGGCGCATGACCGTGGCGGAAGCCCGCGAGCACCTGCTCAAAGAGGAAGAGGAAAAACTCATCAATTCCGAAACGGTCGCGAAGCAGGCCATTCGCAGGATCGAGCAATCGGGAATCATCTTCATCGACGAGATCGACAAGATCGCCGGAAGGGAATCGGGGCAGGGCCCCGACGTGAGCCGTGAAGGCGTCCAGAGGGACCTTCTCCCGCTCGTGGAAGGGACCACCGCCAGCACCAAATACGGGATGGTACGAACCAATCACATCCTGTTCATTGCCTCCGGCGCCTTCCACGTGAGCAAGCCCTCCGATCTCATTCCGGAGCTCCAGGGGCGCTTTCCCATTCGGGTCGAGCTGGAGACGCTCACCGAGCATGACTTCGTGCGCATCCTGAAGGAGCCAAAAAACGCCTTGACGCGGCAGTACGTCGCCCTCATGGAGACCGAAGGAATCTCGTTGACCTTCACGGATGACGCCCTCGAGACCATCGCCCGCTATGCCGCCGAAGTCAACGAGCGCACCGAGAACATCGGCGCCCGCCGGCTCCACACCCTCATGGAGAAGCTTCTCGACGAAATCTCGTTCACCGGAAGCGAGCTGGAGGAGAAATCCATCCTCATCGATGCCGCGTACGTGCAGCGGATGCTCTCCGACGTCATGCGAAACGAGGATCTCAGCCGTTACATTCTCTAGGCATGATGGACCTCTGGAGCCGACGGGAGTTCCCCACCTCATGAGCCCGGAGCTGGCGCGCGCGCGCCGTCGCGGTGCGGCACGATGGTTTCTGATCGTGGTGCTGCTCGCTGATTCAGGCTGCGGGAAGAAGGGGCCGCCGCTGGCTCCACTGCGCCGGGGTCCCGAGCGGATCACCGCCGTCTCGGCGCGGCAGGAGGGAAAGACCGTGGTCCTGACCGGGCTGCTGCCCGACAAGAGCCAGACCGGCAGCCCGGTCGCGCCACTCGCGGAGGTCAAGATCTTCCGCCTGGATCGTGGGGGCCTGTCCGGCGTTCCCGGCGCCAACGTCCGATCCTTCCAGCGAGCCGCGATGCGGGAGTTCAACAAGGAATC
>DASYRY010000067.1:0-10099 GCA_036004025.1 Candidatus Polarisedimenticolia bacterium
CCTACCTCCAGCACGGCCACGTCCACCTGGGCGTTCATGAAGTGGAGGAAAGCCATGGCAGTGGCCGTCTCGAAGAAGGTCGGGCCGGTTTCCTCGCCTCCCTGGGCCGCCATGCGCTCCGATTCCTCCCGGAGCATGGTCGTGAGTCGCGCCACCTCCTCCTGCGGGATTTCCGTGCCGTCCACCACGATGCGCTCCTCGAAGCGCTCGAGATGGGGCGAGGTGTAGAGGCCCACGCGCAACCCCGCCTCCTTCAGGATGGACGTGAGGAACGCCGCGGTGGAGCCCTTGCCGTTCGTCCCGGCCACCAGGACCGAGGGGAAGCGGCTCTGAGGGTCCCCTAGCCGAGCCAGCAGGGAAACCGTGGTGGCGGTACCCATGCGGGCGCCGATGCGCTGCAGCGCGAAGAGGTATTCGATGCCCTGGGAATAGTTCATGAGTTCCGATCGCGCCCGGGTTTCAGGGCGCGGGAGCCGGAGCGGAGGTGACGAGCTCGGGATTGACCATGAATCGCAGGCATTGGATGAGGGTCTCGCGCATCTTCGACCGCTCCACGACGAAGTCGAGCATGCCATGCTCCAGCAGGAACTCGCTGCGCTGAAAACCCTCTGGCAGCGTCTCCCGAATCGTCTGCTCGATGACGCGGGGACCCGCGAAGCCGATGAGGGCCTTGGGCTCGGCGATATTGATGTCGCCCAGCATGGCGAAGGAGGCCGTCACTCCGCCCGTGGTCGGGTCCGTCAGGACGGAGATGAAAGGAATTCGCGCGTCGTGCAGCGCCGCCAGGGCAGCGCTGATCTTCGCCATCTGCATCAGCGACAAGCATCCCTCCTGCATCCGCGCGCCTCCCGAGCAGGAGATGATGAGGAGCGGAATCCGCTCTTCCATGGCCCTCTCCACGGCCCGGGTGACCTTCTCGCCCACCACCGAGCCCATGCTGCCCCCCATGAAGCTATATTCCATGGCGGAGACGACGACCTGGTAGCCTCCCAGCGTGCCGCGAGCGTTCATGACCGCGTCGGTCATGCCGGTGCGCTCCCGGTACTCCTGGAGGCGGTCCCGGTAGGGCTTCTTGTCCACGAACTTCAAGGGGTCTACCGAGTAGATGTCGGTATCGACCTCCTGGAAGCGCCCCTCGTCCAGGAGCGCTGCCAGGCGCTCTTTGGCGGTGATGCGAAAGTGATAGTTGCATTTGGGGCAGACATTGGAGTTACGCAGGACCTCCTTCTTGTAGATGATCTCCTTGCACCCCTCGCATTTGACCCAGAGGCCTTCGGGCACGCGCTGCTGCTTGCCTTCTACCGCTTGCTTCGGCTTCTTGATTTTCTTGAACCAGGCCATGGCCGGGGGTGGGTCCTTTCGAATGGCGAGACGATGGCGAATCTTAGCAGAGCCCTTTCTGGAGCGCCAATGAGGCCGGGCGGGTAAGTGGGGACGGCGCCGCGCCGGTTGCCCGGGAGCCCGCAAGTGTGGTCTGATGTGCGAATTCCGAGGAGGCGAAGTCGATGGAGCGCGCGCGGGGTCCTGCGCCGGAGAATCCCTATTATGCCCCGGGGGGCGAGCGGGCCGAAAAGGTCCGGCTTCTCTTTACCCGGATCGCGCGACGCTACGATCGCATCAACGATTGGATGAGTTTGGGTTTGCACCGGCGCTGGAAGAGGAGGCTCGTCCGCCTTGCGGGCCCGCGGGCGGGAGAGAAAGCGCTCGATCTCTGCTGCGGTACCGGCGACGTCACGCGCCTGCTCGCCTCTTCCGAGGCGGGCGGAGCGAGTCGTGAGGTCGTGGGGCTGGATTTCACGCGGGAGATGCTGGAGATCGCCCGCAACGTCACTCCCTCGACCATGCCGGTGACCTTTCGCGAGGCGGACGCGCTGGAGCTTCCGTTTCCCGATGCCTCTTTCGACATCGTCACCTGCGCCTACGGCCTGAGGAATCTGGCGGATCTGGACCGCGGATTGAAAGAAGCCTGCCGGGTCCTTCGCCCCGGAGGGCGGCTGGCGACTCTCGAGTTCGGCCATCCACCGCATCCGCTTCTGTCCGCCGTGTACTTTGGTTACTTGCGGCTTGCCTTGCCGATGTTCGGGCTCCTGTTCTTCAGGGACCCTCATGCGTACGGGTACATCTTCGCCTCGGTCTCCCACTTCCCGGGGCAGCGCGAGCTGGCTCGGAGGATGTGCGACGCGGGCTTCGAGAATGTGGAGGTCCAGGATTTGATGGCGGGAGCGATGGGAATCTGCGTGGCCAGGAAAAGCCCGAGCCTCGCGAGGGAGGCTGGATCGTGAGCGCCGCCACACCCGAGGCGACGGCGAATCTCGCCCGGCGCAACGTGGAGAGGGGCCGCTCCAAGGCTGCCTATCGCATCCTGGGACGCACGGGCCTGACGGTGTCGGCTCTCGGCTTCGGAGCCTACCGGGTGGATGCCGGGACTCCCGAGCACGGGATGGCGCTCCAGGAGGCCCTGGAAGGAGGGTGCAACCTCATCGACACTTCCACCAATTACACCGATGGCGAGAGCGAGGAGCGCATAGGAGACACCCTGCAGGCGATGTGCCGGGGGGAGCGCATCTCGAGAGAAGCGACGGTGGTCGTCTCCAAGATAGGCTACGTGCAAGGGCGGAACCTGGACCTCGCGAGGCGCAAGGAGGCGTCGGGTGATCCGTTTCCCGAGATGGTGAAGATCTCGGGAGGGTGCTGGCATTGCATCCATCCCGAGTTCCTGGCGGACCAGCTCACGCGGTCGCTGCAGAGGCTGAAGCTGGAACGGCTCGATGTCTGCCTTCTGCACAATCCCGAATACTTCCTGGAGCAGGCGCACGATCCGGCGAAGCGCGAGGAAGCCCGCCACGAGTTTTACCGGCGCATCCGCGCGGCGTTCGCCCATCTCGAGAAGGAAGTCCAAGCGGGACGGATCGCGTGGTATGGCGTCTCCTCCAACTCCTTCGGTGCCGAACCCGGAAGCCCCGATGCTACTTCGCTGGGGAGGATGCTGGAGGCGGCGCGGAAGGCTGCGAAGGCTCGCTCGGGGGATGAAAAAGAACATCGCTTCGCGGTGGCCCAGCTTCCGATGAACCTGTTCGAGCACGATCCCCTCACGGTCCGGAAAGAAGGGCCTTCGGGCGAGTTCTCCACCCTCACGTTCGCGGCCGATCAGCAGGTCGGGATCCTGGTGAACCGGCCCCTCAATGCCTTCCACCGGGGCGAGCTGGTACGGCTCGCCGATTTTCGGCTCGATGCTCCGCCGATCTCCCTCGACTCGGCGCTAGCGGCCGTTGCGAGGCTGGAGAACGAGCTCGAGCGCAGCCTCGGTCCCGAGGTGAAGGCAGGCACCGGCAGATCCGCCGTGGAATGGTTCTCGTGGGGGGAGCAGCTCCAGGGAACGGCAGACCGGATCGGCGGATACGAGCACTGGCAGGCCATCGAAGATCAGCAGATCAGCCCGAGACTTTTCCACTCGGTCCGGACGGTACGCTCCTCGATGGCGGCGGGGCCGGCGGAGCAGTTCGAGGCATGGCTCGAGACCTACCTGTCGGCGCTGGGGGATCTTCTTGCCGTGCTGCGCTCGCAAAGCGCCGCCCGGAGCCAGGAGCGCAGCGATCGAATCGCCTCGGCCTTGCGAGAGGATCTGCCGACGGCCCTGCGGGACGAATCGCTCTCACGCAAGGCGCTGCACGCGGTCGCGTCGGTGCCGGGCGTGACCTGCGTCTTGAATGGCATGCGCCGCCCCGCCTACGTGGCCGACTCCATGGAAATCCTGAAGTGGGAGCCGATCCCGGGCGCGGAGAAGCTTTTCGGCCGGTTCTGATCGGGGAAGGGCAGGCCCCGATCCGCGACCCTTCTAATACCTCAGCGACACGCCCGCCAGGAGACTCCGCCCTGGGGCCGGCGTGAAGAACTGATCGAACGCGAAGGTCGAGAAGTTGAAGGCGTAGATGCCGCGGGTGCTG
Organism: Candidatus Polarisedimenticolia bacterium; assembly: GCA_036004025.1. Taxonomy (GTDB): domain Bacteria; phylum Acidobacteriota; class Polarisedimenticolia; order Gp22-AA2; family AA152; genus AA152. The sequence continues at coordinate 3,945 of DASYRY010000067.1, forward strand.
TACTCTTTATCCAGCACGTTGTCGATCTGGGCCCACGCCGTCCAGCGCTCGTGCTCGTAGGCAACCCGGGCATTGAGCAGATTGTAAGGATCCAGCTTCCTCGAGACATTGGCCAAGTCGGACGTCAGGACCTGGCTTCCCACGTAGATGTCTTGCAGATTCACTTTCCAGCCTTGGGGCAGGGCGATGTCGAGGCCGGCCGAGTATTTCATCCTTGGAATCTGAGGAAGCCGGTCACCTTTCTCGACCTCGTTGCCGATGCTGGCGTCGCTGAAGCTCGAGCGGAACGTGGCGTCGGTGTAGGTGATGCCCAGCTCTCCGTTCAAGCGTTTTCCCAGAGGCGATTGCAGGGTGGCCACGGCGCCGCGGCGTCGGGTGCGAGGCAGATTCAGGTTGACGCCGGAGCAGAACGACACCGAGGGGTCGCAGGTGGAAGTGTCCACCACGAAGAAGATCTCATCCTTCACGTCGATCCAGAAGGCATTTACCGCCAGCGACACGCCGCGGCGGAAGCGATGATTCCACCCCCCCTCGAAGTCGTCGGAGGTGATGGGTCGGAGGTCGGGGTTGGAGAAGAAGATGGGAAAGGCGAAGAGCTCGATCACGGTGGGGGCGCGGAAGCCCTTCGAGTATCCGGCGTAGAAGGAGTCCGATTCCGCCGGATTGGCATTGAAGCCGAGCTTCGGGGAGAGCCGGGAAAAACTGCGCTCTCCGTCGGTAGGCTGCTGAGTGAACACGGGGGAGAACGTCGGGGGTGGAAAGTCCCAGAAGGAGCGCTCGCCCTCACTGTCGAGCTTGATTTCGTCCAACCGGAGGCCGGCCACCGCCGACCACCGCTCGTTGAAGGCGAAGGTATCCTGTAAGAACACTCCCACCAGCCTGCGCTGCGAATCGGACCGCGAGACGGCAAAAGAGAGATCGCTCTGGGGGAGGGAGGTGCCCTCGCCGTCCGTCCGCTTTCCCGAGGCATCGAAGCTGTCCCGGGAAATCTCCCAGCCGACCACGAGTTGGTTGTTCCTCGGCCCGCGGGCGGTCTCGTGAGACGCCTGCGCGGTCCATGCGATCTGCTTGCGATCCACCGTCGCGCTCGATCCTTGCAGGCTGCGGCCTCCCGTGAAGGACTGTTCGTCGGCCGACCGGAAAGAAAGGCGCGAGGTGAGCGACAGGCCGTTGGCCAGCAGCAGGCGGTAGTGCACGCTGGGAAGCCAGAGCTCCGTGGCGCTGAAATCATGCTCGTTGAAGGGATTCTGGGTCCGATCCGCCTCCAGCTCCTGCCGCGTGAGGGCGCCGGGCTGGTTCAGATGGTTGGTTCCCGCGGTAAGGTCGAATCCGACCGATTGTTCGTGCGACAGCGCGTAGTCCGTGCCGAGCTGGAACGACGAGATCCGCGTATCGGCATTGTCCCGGAAACCCTCGGACAGCCGCCTCCGGAAGCCGCCGCGGTAGCGGAAGTCTCCTCGTTTTCCTCCGGACGTGAGGTGATAGTCCTGCGTGCCGAAGCTGCCCCCCGCCACCGAGGCGCCGAAGGAGGTCGCTTCGCCACCTCGGCGGGTCACGACGTTGATCACGCCTCCGAGCCCCCCTTCGCCGAACAGGGCGGACGAGCTTCCCCGGATCACCTCGATGCGCTCGACTTCCGACAGCGGCAGCAGGACGAAGTTGACGTAGTCGGTGTCCGGCTCGTTCACGCGCACGCCGTCGAGCATCACCAGGGCGGACGTGGCGAGCGACCCGGTGTTGAATCCGCGCAGATCCGCCGTGGACTGGACTCCGTTCCCCACCTCGTCGAAAACCACGAAATCGCTGCGCATCGCGAGGAACTCTTGGAGCGTGACGGCGCCCGAGGACTCGATCATCTCCCGCGTGTAGACGGTCACGTGTGCTGGAATGCGCGACGCCTCGTCCGGCCGGTCGCTCAATCGGGTTCCGCTCACGCGCACCCGCTCCACCAGACGTTTGGAGGATTGCTCCTGGTCCGGAGCGGCCGCGGCGGTTTCGGGTGACGGGGTCGCACCCCCGTCCTCCGGATAGGCCGGAAACGGCGCTCCGGTGAAGGCGATGAGGAGTCCCAGGCTCGACACGATCCGGCGCCACTTCACGATGCACCTCCTGCTTCCTGCATGGGATAGGGAATGATGAACGGAGCCCCCGAGCGGGGGTCCTTGGCGACTTCGACGTCGGCTCCGTAAGCCTGCCCGATCCGCTCGCGTGTCAGGACTTCCGCGGGCGGGCCGCAGGCCAGCACCTCGCCGTCCTGCAAGAGCCAGAGCCGGTGGCAGTAGCGAGCGGCGAGATTCAGGTCGTGGGAAATGGTCAAGATCGTGAGCTTCTGCGAGCGGTTCAGTCGCGAGAGAATCTCGTAGATTCGCAGGCGGTGCTTCAAGTCCAGGAAGGTCGTGGGCTCGTCCAGAAGCAGGATTCGGGGCTCCTGCGCCAGCGCGCGCGCCAGGAATACCCGCTGGCGCTCGCCGCTGCTGAGTGTGTGCAGGAGTCGCCCGGCGGCTTCCTCCAGGCCGACTTCCTCCAGGCACCGGAGAGCCTGCCGCTCGTCTCCGGCGCTCTCCATCCCGAGGATCCCGAGGTGGGGGAAGCGTCCCATGAGGACCACCTCGAGAACCGAGAAGGGGAAGAGGACGTGGGATTCCTGGGGCACCACCGCCATGAGCTTGGCTCGCTGCCGCGCGGCGAGACGCTTCATGTCCTCACCGAACAGCAGCACGCGGCCGCGCTGGGGCTTCGTACTTCCCGAGAGAAGGTTGAGAAGGGAAGTCTTGCCCGCGCCGTTGGGACCGATGATGCCGGCGAAATCGCCCTGCGCCAGCTCGAAGGAGAAATCGCGGAACAGCGGGCGGGAGGGAAACCCGAAGTGGATGCCTCGCGCGCCTAGCGCCTCAGTCAAGAGTGACCTCCGCTCGATACCGCCGGTAGAGGAGCACGAAGCCCGGACCGCCCGCCAGAACAGTCAGGACTCCCACGGGGATCTCCGTGGGGGCGAGGAGCGTGCGCGACAGCACGTCGGCGAGGACCAGGCCGGTGGCCCCCAGCAGGGCCGATGCCGGGACCAGCAGGCGATGGCCCGGCCCGAAAAGAAGGCGCGTGGCATGGGGCACGATCAACCCGACGAATCCGATGAGCCCGCTGAACGAGACGACGGCGGCCGTCATCAGCGCGGCGATGAGAATTCCGATGAGGCGCGTGCGCTCCACGTTGCATCCCATCTGCCGGGCCGTGTCCTCGCCCGCGCAAATCAGGTCGAAATCGCGCGCCAGCAGCCAGAGCGTCAGGCCGCCGATGCACACCGGCACCGCCAGTCCCGCCAGCACCGGGTAGGACTCGGGCGAGAGCGTCCCGACGAGCCAGAAAATGGCGCCGCGCACCTTCGAGAAATCCACCGCGGTCTCCAGGAAGAGAATCAGGGCCAGGAAGAAGGAGTTGAAGACCCAGCCGATCAGCAGCATGGGCGTCGATGCGGTCGCGCCTCGAGTTCGCGCCAGGGCCAGGATGAGAAGCACCGTGAGCCCGGCGCCGGCGAAGGCGCATGCGGGCCGGGCGAGAGACACCCATCCGGGCCGATCCAATCCGACCATCGAGCTGAGGATGGCCCCGAGGGCGGCGCCGCCCGATATCCCCAGGATGTAGGGATCGGCGAGAGGGTTGCGGAGCACCGCCTGAAACGTGCATCCGGCGCACGACAGCGCGGCTCCGGTCAGCGCCGCCAGTAGAATCCTCGGCAGACGTACCTGAAACAGGATCGTCGAGATGTCGGCGCCCGAGGTGTGTCCCGAGAGGGCGCGCAGCATGTCGGGGATCGCGATGCGGGAGGATCCGACGGCCAGGGCGAGAAGCGAGCACGCGGCAAGACCGCCCGAGAGGAGCAGGAGAGTGCCGGCGAGTCGCCGGGGCGTCAGGCGGTGGGAAGTCACGCGGGCCTTCTCCTGCGGCTCGAGGCGCGCTGGGAGGAAGGCTCAGTCGGCGTGGATCGGGATCAAGCGGAAGAGAGGGGATCGCGTGGAACCTCCACCCTTCCCATCGAAGGGGGATTCCATCGTCCCATAGGCAGGTCTCCTGGCTCGCGATTCATCCTCGGCCCGTCCCCTTCCCAGGTTGCCCCAGTGGGATGCCGACGGGCGTCGTCCTCGCTTACAGTGGCGGGGCCGCAGCGGATTTGCACCGCTTTCCCTATGTTGCTGCTCTTCCTTTCGCCTATGAGCGTTCCAAGTTCGCCGCCAATCTAGCACAGCCTTGCGTGGCGGTGTCAAGGCATGGGCCGATTCGCGCGGCGGCTAGAACGCGATGTCAGGGAAGGGAAGGAGGCCAGGAATCGGTGAAGGGCGCCTGGATCCCCGTCGCGGCGACCCTGGAGGAGCCCCGTACGTCGGGGAGCTTGGAGACGGCGCCATAGAGGGCGGTCGCTGCCGCGCGCTTTCCCTGCAAATCGTAGAGCCGCGCCGTCCAGAGCTGGGACCATACCTTTCCCGCATCATCCGGAGGGCCGGGAAGCGTCGTGACCTTGCTCCAGATCGCCAGGGCTCCCGCCCAATCCCCCCGCTCTTTCAGGATTCGACCCTTCATGAAGAGTCCGCGGGAATCTTGAGGATCGTCGCTCAGGAGCCGATCGATCTGCTCGTCCGCGCGCAGCAGCTTCCCTTCGACCATCAGCGACTCGGCAAGGTCCAGCCGCCCGCCCGGACCCACGCGTGTGATGAGCGGGAGGCGCTGCACAGGGTCGAGAAGGACTCTCGCCGGGGCGGCCTTGAGGGGAATGGCCATTTCGCCCGAGGCACGATCGGCGGGGAAGAGAGCGCGCACCCTCGCTCCTGCGACGTCCTCGGCGATGATTTCGACCGGCATGGAAGCCGAGCCTGTCTTCCAGACGTCGGCATGGACCTCGAAGCCGGCGTCCCCCTTGCTCACCCGCACGTGGCTCAGGTAGTAATCGAGAGAATCCTTCCTGCGCAGCCATTGATCGAAGAAGCCCTCCAGCCTGGCCGTCGTCGCCGCCTGGGCGAGCTTCTGGAAGTCACGATCCGTGAGGATGGCCTGCTTGCTCGTCCTCAGGATGCCGCGGGCCACCTCCTGCAGCTTGTCTTCTCCGAGAATGCCGCCGAGCATGTGCATCACGGCCGCCGATTTCGCGCGGGCCACGATCCGATCGAAGTCCCACTGTATCTTGGCGCGCTCGGCACGGGTGCGCAGCAGCGTCGTGTCGTAGCCACGAAGCACGCCCACAAGGTACGTATCGTTGATGCCCGCCTTGAGGTACTGGGCATGAAGGTCCAGGTTGCTCTTCTTGGCGAGGTAATTCTGCTGGCACCAGATGGCCAGGCCGTTCGCCACGAAGGGAGTCGTATCGGAAGGGTCCCCGACGCTCCAGCCCCAAACGAGCCGGGCGGTCTGCAGCGAGATCGCGTCGCGCAGCACTGCCTCGGAGACGCCGGTAGGCACGTAGATCACCTGAGTCGACGAGCTTCCCGACGGCTCGCCGGCCTCCGCGGGGAGAACGATGACTTGCGAAGGAGGGTAGGCGCCGAGGAACGCGAGGTAGTAGCCGATCGCCTCGGAGGTCTCCGCGAGGACCTGCTTCGACCAGGACTCCTGTCCCGAGGAAGAGTAGACCACCACGGGAATGGTTCCGGCCGCTCCTCGCGTCGGCCGCATCCCCTCCCCGAGCGCCAGGGCGAAGTTGCGCACGGTTTTCGCCGTGAGCGTGGTCTTTCCTCCGGCGGAGGCACCCTTGCCGCCTCCCGCGGAGCCCGAGGACGCGACGGTCCATCCCTGGGGAGGCGTGAGAGTCACGCTGATGTCCTTGAAATCGTCGGAGCCCAGCGAGCCCGCGCGGTAGGCGCGAAGTTTCAGGTACCAGGTCCCGGCGTCGCGGTCCGGAAAGCTGAGATAGCCGGCGGTGCGGTCGGCCGGAGTCAGGCTTCGCTCGTACTCCAGCTGGAAGGTAGTCTTGATCCCCGCGCCCAACGGCGAGGATTGATGGAGGCTGTAGGCTTCCTCTTCGGCTTTCCAGGTGAGCGCGGCTTTGTTTCCCTTGGCATCCACCACCGAGGCGACTCGCCAGCGCTCGCTTCCGGACACCGCCGGATTGCCGGGCAGCCCCGGCGCCTCCAGGAAGAGGGTGTCCAAGGGGGCTTCGGTTTCATTCTTGT
>DASYRY010000068.1:0-6233 GCA_036004025.1 Candidatus Polarisedimenticolia bacterium
AGGATCAGAATCCGGAAGCGTTCCCTGGAGGGAGAGAAGAGATGGGGCTGGGACAACCCGGGCGTGTCGAGCATTCAGTCCCTTCGAAGGGCGTTGATCTTAGGAGCAGCGGGTGCTAGTGTCAACGGCCCCATGCTCAGGACTTCCGCTTGAATGTCCTGCACCTGATCAGCCGGTACCGGTGGACCGGGAGCGCCGAGCCCGCGGTCAACCTCTGCGCCTATCTCGGCAAGGAAGGAGTCGATTCGCGCCTCTGCTGCATCCCGGGCGGGAGCCTGGAGCGGGAGGCTCGATCCCGGCAGGTGCCACTCCTCCTGAAGGCGGACCTCGCCCGGAACTACACGCCGTGGGGCATCCTGCGCGCGGCCCGGCAGATCGCGCGCATGGTGCGCGACGAGAGGGTCGACATTCTCCATGCGCATACTTCTCACGATCACTGGCTCTCTGCGCTCGCCTTGAGCCGCTTCAGCTCCGATCCCGTGCCTTTGATCCGGACGCACCACGAGACCCGCCGGATCCGGGTGGGCCGCGTCTGGCGGCGGATCTTCAATCACCACACCGTGAAGAACATCACGGTGTCCCGCTCCTCGCGCGACTACTTCGTGGGGAGCGGCGCGATGCGGCCGGAGAAGGTCGAGACGATCTACGGCGGGCTCGACTTCACCCGCTTCCAGGTCTCCACGCCGGCCCCCGACGTGCGCGCCGCGTGGGGCCTCCCGCCGGATTCGATCCTGGTGGCGCACCTCTCCCACATCGGCCCCGACCGGAGACAGCGGCAGGCTCTCGAGGCTTTCGCGCTCGTCGCGCAGGACACCCCGAGCGCCTTCCTCGTCTTTCTGGGCCAGGGTAACAAGTCAACTGTGCGGGACCTGAAGCAAAGCATCGCCACGCTTCCCGTCGCGCGTCGCGTGATCTTCAGCAAGGATCACGCCGCTGCCGGGATCGCCTGGCCGGACCAGCTCGCCGCGGTGGACAGGGTCCTGGTCCTCGCCGTCGGCTCCGAGGGATCGAGCCGCGGCGTGATGGAAGCGATGGCGCTCGGGCGGCCGGTGATCGGCACCCGGGCGGGCGTCCTCCCAGAGCTGATCGAAGCGGGCGTCACCGGATGGCTGGTGGATCCGGAGCGGCCGGACTCGATCGCCGAAGCGCTGCGCGAGTCGTTCACCCACCCCGAGGACGCCGCGCGCCGGGGCGCCGCCGGAGCGCAACGGATCCGGAGCGGCTTCACCTGCGAGCGCCAAGCGCAGGAGACGCGCCGCCTGTACGAGCGGGTCTTGCGGGAGATCCGTCTCAGCGCGGAGTCGGCCGATTCGAGATGAGGACCTCTTCACGGCGTCCGGCATGGCCGCGGGCCAGGACGTGGGAGAGCCCGGCGAGCGATCCGCCGAGCGACTCGAAGTCCTCCTGCGGAAGCACGCAGAAGACCCGCTCTTCGCGGCGGAGGTAATCCAGCAGGGCCGGAAGGTCCGCAAGCCTCGGCATCGGCCGGTGCGCATAGAAGATGTACCCGCTGCGGAAGCGGTAGAGTCCGTAGGTCTTCAGCGGCGCGGATGGGGGCACCGATCGGACGATCTCCTCGGAGAACGCCCGCGGGGAGTTGATGGCGTTCCCGGCGGGAAACACCCACAGGATGCAAATCAGCCAAATCAGCGCCAGCGACGTCAACAGGGCCCCGTGCGCGCGGGGAACGTTGCGCTGGAGAAGCAGAGCCGCGCCCGCGAGCGCTCCCGCCACGGCGAGCAGCGCGAGCATCCATGCCTGAGGCACCAGCCCCGGCGCGCGCCGCAGGGCCAGGAACGGGGCGGCGAGCCCTCCGATCAGCAGGGCCGCGACGGCCGCCGCCTCGCCGAAGCTGGCCCAGCGGGCCACGCGCTTCGACGATTCCCCTCGCAGGAGAGCCTCCATCACCGAGCCGGCGAGCAGCGCCACGTAGGGGAGGGCCGGAAGGAGATAGACCGGACGCTTGCTGGCCGACAGCGAGAAGAAGACGAGGGGCACCAGGATCCCGATCCAGCATCTTCGATGGAACCGGCGCCGGACCGGATCGTCGCTGCGCAGGGCGATGGCGGCCGGCAAAAGGAGGGTCGCGGGAAGCAGGTCCACCGGGAAGTGAGCGAGGAAGTACCACCAGGGCTGGGCATGATCGAATCCCGAGGCGAAACGCTCCATGTTGTGCCGGAACAGAAACGTCTGAACGAGATCCCATCCGCTGCGGCGGGCCAGCAGGACGTAGTAGAAGACGGGCGGGAGCATTCCCAGCAAGCCGGCGAAGACCAGCGTTCCCATTCTCCGAAAGAGCGACCGCTCCAGCGCCCCTTCCACGCAGAGCACGAGGGCGGGCAGAGCCAGGGCGACGGGGCCCTTGTCGAGGATCCCGAGCGCCAGGGCCGCCGCGGCAAGCGCCAGCCACACGCCGCGGGGCGCATCGCCGTCCTTCAACCGGAACAGCGCCAGCGTCGAGACGGTGACGCCCAGACACAGGAGCATGTCGTGCTGCACGTAGCGCGCCTGCTCGACGAACAGATTGCTGACGGCGAGGGTCGCAGCGGCGAAGAACGCGCCCCATTCGCCCAACGTGCGGCGGCTGAAGTAATAGACCGCGAGCACCAGCGCCAGCGCGGCCAGCGCGGAGGGGAGGCGGGCCGTCGTCTCGCTCACGTCGCCGCCGGGCAGCGACGCGAGGCCGATGCTCCAGAAGAGAAGCGGGGGCTTGTCGGGATAGGGCTCGCCGTTCACCGTGGGCACGATCCAGTCGCCGCGCTGGATCATCTCCCGGGCGGCCTGCGCGGAGATGGGCTCGTTCGGCTCCTTGAGGTCGGTGCCCGACAAACGGGTGAGAAAGAGGGTGCCGGAAAGCACCGCCAGGAGGACGGGAAGGAAGCGGCCGGCAGACAAAGGGAGACGTTCGGGCTGCACCCGCGGATTATCGATGAACTTCGCGTCCGGCTCAATCCCGCCCGTCCCTGGAGCGGGGCTCCTTGATTCCTTCTCGGTGCATCCCGTAGCATGGGCCGCCATGATCGAGCTGTACCACGTCAACAAGGATTACGGGCGGGGCAACCACGCTCTCGTCGACATCAATCTCGCCGTGGAAAAGGGAGAATTCGTGTTCCTCACGGGGGCGAGCGGCGCCGGCAAGACCACGCTGTTGCGGCTCCTCTTCCGGGAAGAGCTGGCCACCTCCGGCAAGATTCTGGTCAACGGGATGAACGTTTCGACTCTCTCCGCCGGCAAGGTTCCGTTCCTCCGGCGCAAGATCGGGGTCGTCTTTCAGGATTTCAAGCTCCTCGCGAAACGCACCGTCTTCGAGAACGTGGCGATGGTGATGGAGATCACCGGCGCCCCCCGCAAGGAGCAGCGCAGGAAGACCTTCTCGGTCCTGGAAATGCTCGGGCTCAACCACAAGGTGCGCTCCCATCCACTCGAGCTTTCAGGCGGAGAGCAGCAGCGCGTGGCGATCGCCCGCGCCCTGGTCAACGAGCCGGTCCTCCTCCTGGCCGACGAGCCCACGGGAAACCTCGATCCCGACCTTTCCCGGGACATCCTGGACCTCTTCAAGGTGATCAACATCCGCGGCACCACCGTGCTGGTGGCGACCCACGACCGCGATCTGATTGCCCGCGTCGGCAAGCGTGTGATCACGCTCGACTGCGGGCGGATGCTCAGCCACTGAGGGGGGTTCGAGGCGGGCCGGTGTTTCCGTCCCATGATTCCGCGGCTCCCGGGGGGCCGCTTCTGCGAGGATTCGAGTGTTCCGCCACACGCTGATCGAGGCGCTGCTCAATCTATGGCGCAACCGCTTCATGAACCTGGTCGCCGCCTTCGCGACCGCCGTTTCCCTGCTCGTTCTTGGCTTGTTTCTTCTCCTGGCGCACAACCTGAGCCGGTTGGTGGCGCAGGTCGGCAGCGAGGTCTCGATGAGCGTCTATCTTCGAGCCGACGCCTCCGACGAGCAGCGCGACAGGATCCTCGATTCCCTCAAGGGCAGAGCCGAGGTGGCCTCCTCGGAGTATCTCTCGCGTGAAGCGGCCCTCGAGAAGTTCCGTCGTCTCTTTCCGGCTCTGCGGGAGGTGGCCGAGAGCTTGGAAGAGAACCCCCTCCCTGCCTCGGTGGAGGTGCACGTGGCGGATGGGCATCGGGAACCCGAGGAGCTGCGACGCTTCGCGCAGGAGCTGAAGAGCCTGCCGGGGGTCGAGGATGCGGCGTTCGATCTGCCGTGGGTGACTCGCCTGCGGGAGCTGGTCACCACCTCGCGGGTGGCCGGGGTCGCCTTGGGAGGAGTGCTGGGGATGGCGGCCATTCTCACCATCACCAGCGTGATCCGGATGTCGATCTACTCCCGCCAGCAGGAAATCGAGATCCTGCGCCTGGTGGGAGCGACTCGAACGTACATCGCGGCTCCCTTCCTGCTGGAATCGTCCCTTCTGGGGATCCTGGGAGGAGGCCTCTCCCTGGGCGTGCTCTACGCACTCCACCGCAGGGTGGCCGCGAGTCCCGCGGAATTGGTTCCGATCCTGCACGACCTGCTCGCGAGCTCGTTCCTTCCTCAGACGACTTCCGCGCTTCTGCTCCTAGTGGGTCTAGCCGCCGGCGTCCTCGGCGGAGCGCTGTCCCTGCGCAAAATCTCGCTCTGAGCCGGGTCGTCCCCGGGGCGCGCGCCCGTACGCCAGGATCGAAACCTTCATGCGGAGGTCATCTTGGAATGCGGCAGGACCGACAGAAGGGTCGGCACGAAGACCAGCGTCACGATCGTTGAAACTGACAGGCCTCCGATCACCGCGATCGCGAGCGGCTTTTGCAGCTCCGCACCGGAGCCGAGACCCAGGGCCAGTGGCATCAGTCCGAAGAGGGTGCACAGGGTCGTCATGAGGATCGGCCTGAGCCGGATGCCGCCGGCGCGGATCAGCGCATCGTGCCGGTCGAGGCCCTCCTCTTGGAGCCGATCGGCGTAATCGATCAGGATGATGCCGTTCTTGACGATGAGGCCGATGAGCAGGATCAGCCCCATGAACGAGGATACGTTGAGCGGAGTCCCGGTGATCACCAGCAGCCCGAATGCGCCCACGAGTGAGAGCGGTGCCGCCGACAGGATGACGATCGCCGCGGTGAACCGACGGAACTGCGCCACCAGCAGCCCGAAGACCAGCAGGATGGCGATCGAGAGGACCAGGACGAGCGACCGGAACGATTCCTGCTGGCTCTCGTACTGCCCGCCGATCGCGTAGGTATAGCCGATGGGGAATTTCATGGACCGCAGCATCTTTTGGACGTCCCGGACGACGCTTCCCATGTCGCGGCCCTCGAGACGTCCGGTGATCGGTATCATCTGCTTCAAGTCTTCGCGGTAGAGCGACGAAGCCCCTTCGACCGGCTGCACGTCCGCGAGGGCCGAAACCGGCACCGTGGCGCCCTCGGTCGCGACGAGCGGATACTCCCGGACCCAGCCCAGGTCGAAGCGGTACGCATCGGGATAGCGGACGCGAAGGTCGATCAACCGATCGCCGCGGAGAACTTCCGTGGCGACATCTCCAAGCAGGCCCGCGGCGAGCTGCTTCGACACCTCCTGGACCGTCAGGCCGGCCTTGGCCGCCCGGGTCGGATCGATTCGCACGTCGAATTCGGGATTCCCGTGCTGCGGAACGACGAGGTCGACGAGGCCCGGGATGCGCCTCATATTGGCCTCGAGATGCACCGCCAGCTCCTCGAGGGTCTTCAAGTCGTCGCCGAACAGCTTGACCTCCACCGGCTCCGGCTGACCTTCCAGATCGCCGAGCATGTCCTGGAGAATCTGGACGAATTCGATGGTCATCCCGGGCGATTCCTTGTCGAAGCGCTGGCGCTGCTCCGAGATGATTTCATCGACATCTCTGGAGCGTGCCGAGCGCGGCTTGAGCCTCACGAGAATGTCTCCGCGGTTCTGTTCGGTCGCGAAGAGTCCCATTTCAGCGCCCGTCCGCCGATTGAACCCTGAAACCTCCGGGGTGGCCTGAACGATGCGTTCGATTCCCCGCACCATCCGATCCGATTCCTGGAGCGACGTGCCGGGCGGGGTCCAGTAGTCGATGACGTATCCCCCTTCGTCCATGTCCGGCAGGAAACCGGTCTCCAACCGGAAATAGAGGAGTCCCCCGACGGCGGCGACCCCGAGGGTGATGGCGACGACCCAGCCGGGCCTTCGCAGCACGCGCCGCATCGACGACTCATACCAGCCGCTCAGCCGGCCGCCTGCTGCG
>DASYRY010000069.1:0-3387 GCA_036004025.1 Candidatus Polarisedimenticolia bacterium
CGGCGCGGGCGGGGAGCCATCGATTCCCGGGCCATAGACGTCCTCACCAGCAGATCCCCTCGGGGCGGACACCTCCATCGGCCGCAAGCCGCCCGAACAGATCTACGAGCACCTGGCCTCCCAGGAGCATTCCTGGCACCTGGTCCATCTCCGGATCATCGGTTCCGACCACTACGACCTCGGCGTCCCGAAGCGCGTCGGGGAGGGACTCCACCAGAAGCGAGCCGATGTGAGGAACTTCCTTCTCGATGTAGTCGCGATTGGCACCGACCAGCGAAGAAAGGCGAACGTTCCGGTCGTAAATCTTCACGGGAACTCCCTTGCCCAGGAGTCCCTCCACCAGAAGGACCATGGCGCTCTCGCGCAAATCGTCCGTTCCGGCTTTGAAGCTCAGCCCGAGCACGGCCGTGCGGAGCCGGCCGTAGGAGAGGATCTTCGACAGGGCCGCGTGCTGGTGCACCTCGTTGCTGGAGAGAATCGATTCCAGAAGGGGCGCCGCCACGTCGCGTCTCTTCGATTCGTAGACCAGAGCGCGCAGGTCCTTCGGCAGGCACGAGCCGCCGAATGCCATGCCGGGCCTCAAGTAGGCTGGCGAGATGTTCAGCCGCTTGTCCTCGCACAACAACCTCATCACTTCGAGACTGTCCACTCCCGAGGAGTGCGCCAGGCGGCCGATCTCGTTGGCGAAGGAGACCTTCAACGCGTGGAAGGCGTTGTTCACGTATTTCACCATCTCGGCCGTCTCCAGGGTGGTTGCCTGGAAGGGACGGCCCTTCGAGGCGTACAGCTTCTGCATCGCGTCGGAAGTGCGGGGATCGGTGACACCGCAGAGATCGAAGGCGGCCGTGTCGTAGTCGCGGATGGAGGTTCCTTCCCTAAGGAACTCGGGATTCATCGCCGCCCCGAGCGACTCCCCCACCTTTCGGAGAGAACGGGCTTCGAGGATCGGAATGACCTTCTCCCTCAATGTGCCCGGAGGCACCGTGCTGCGGATGGTGACCACCTGGAAATCGGTGAGTCCTTTCAGAGCGTCCCCCAGCTGTTCCAGAGCCCGGACGAGGTGCGATAGATTCGAGGAACCATTCTTCGCGGACGGGGTCCCGACGCAGACCAGGAAAATATCGGCCTGCTTCGAGTCTTCGTCCAGCCCCGCGGCCGCGCGCAACCTCCCGGAACGGACCCCTTCTCCAATCAAATCGTCCAGCTCCGGCTCCAGCACGGGGCTCTTCCCGGACTGCACTCTCCGGACTTTGGAATCGTTGACATCGATCCCGACGACGTCGAATCCATCCCTGGCCAGGCATCCCGCACAGACCGAGCCGACGTATCCAAGACCCAGGACGACCACCTTCATGCGCTTCTCCTCGAGTCACCGGTGCGGCACGTCCGTCGGAGCAGGTCCACCTGCGCCCCCGAGACAGCGGCTCGCGAGCGTCTCCAGGCGGACATCTCCGAGCGGAACGCCTCCCGTTTCTCTCGCACCTTCCGCACCGCGGCGGCGATTTCTTTGGCGGAGTTGTCCACGTGCACGGTTCCCGACGCGAACACCTGCTGCAAGAGTGGCCAGCGGGACGTGATCAAAGGCTTCTCCAGCGCCACGGCTTCGTAGCCTCCCCGCTGCATCGTATTGTCGTCCCGCGTCAGCACGAGGATGACGTCGGCGCCTCGCAAGAGAGCCAGGTACTCGGAATCCGGCACGAATCCGGTGAGGCGAACGTTCGCCGGGAGCGTGTCCTTGAAGTCCCGGCGTGCATAAGAGGGGTCGCCCGTGAAGGTGAAATCCACTTCCGGCAGGCTTCGCGCAGCCTCCACGACCTCGTCGACCGGCTCGTCAACTGAGTAAGTGCAGATGAACACCACATGGAAACGGTCCTGCCGGGTGGCCGGTCCAGCGGGATCCAGGTCGAGAGTGAGATCCTGGATCAGCTGCGTTTCTCCACCCCATCCGCGTACGGTGCGCGCCATGCTTTCATTGGTCACGATCGTCGTCAGCGCACGCCGGGCGAGGAATCGCTGCAACGGAAGGGACCAGCTCCAGCGGAGATGCTGAAACGCGCCGGAGTGGGCGTCCACGATGAACCGATAGCCCAGCACCAGGGAGCCGGCCCAGATGAGAAGCGGCGCCACCACGGGGGGATTCGCCACCAGAACCCCGTCCGGCCGCTCGCGCAGAAGAATCCAGGCGGTCCGCAGCGACTGCAGCACGTACTTGAACGGGGCGAGGAGAGGAGCCTTGAATCGCAGGTAGTGGACGAGATAGGAGCGGGCTCCGAGTTGTTCCCCGAGGGCATCGCTGCGACGGCAGTACGGGTACCAGGTGATGAAGATCCAGCGTTTCATGGGGAGGAGCTGTCCTTCCACAGCGGGATCCAGCTCGGCGTTCCGAGAGAGAAGACGAGGCGAGCTCATGGCCTGGCCACCGTGGGGTCTTGCGGTGGAACGTTGGGCCTCAGGACGGATCCGGAAGGTGCGCCGACTCCCTCGAGCAGAGTCGCATTCGGTTTCTCAAGCGGTATTCCCAGGATCTCCCGGTAGAGAGTCTCCAGCGCTCCTTCAACCACCTCCATCGTGTAGCAGGCGGAGACGGTTTCGAGATTCCTTTTTCCCTGGGACGCCGCGAGCTCGGGGGAGGAGAGCAGCTTTCCGAGCGCCTGGGAAAGCGCGAATCGATCGCCGGGACGGCAGAGGATTCCCCCTTGCTCGCCGAGCATCTCCGGGATCGCCCCCACTTTGGTGGCGACCACACCCAATCCGGATGCCATGGCCTCGAGGAGCACGTTGGGCATGTTCTCGAAATAGGATGGAAGAGCCAGAATCGTGCTTCCCAGCAGGAGATCTTCCTTCATCCTGGAATCCAGGACACCCAAGCACCGGACGCGGGAGTCGGAGCCTTGAACGCTGATTCCTTTCCCCAGGAGGGTTGCGAAGGTCGCATTCGGGTCCGCGAGCCCCGCGAGCACCCAGCGGCTTTGCGGGTGGGCGCGCCAGAGATCGGGAAGAACCTCGAAAAGGTCCTCCAGCCCCTTGTCACGATTCAGGTCATCCCTCCCGGTTCCCAGGAATAGGACCTGGCTGGTCCGCGCGCTCCCGTCGCTCGCCAGCCGCTCCAGCTCATCCTGAGCCAATCCATTCGGCACCACACGGATCCTGGCCTTGGGAACCAGGGCTCCGACACGCGCGCCCCAGGACTTCGACAGTACCGCCACGCGATTGGCTCGGCAGAGAGTCGACCGGATCCAGGCGCGCACGGGAGCGGAACTGGCGTGGTAGAAACTCTCGAATCGACCGCTGTGAATCTGAAGAAGCACGGGGAATCCGGAGAGCCTCGCCACCAGGACGTAGAGCGAATTCTGGAAAAAGTTGATTCCGCTGCTCGTCTTCACATGG
>DASYRY010000070.1:0-3787 GCA_036004025.1 Candidatus Polarisedimenticolia bacterium
AGCGCCGCGTGGAGCTGGCCTTCGGAACGCAGCCCCGGGCGCTGCTCGAGCGCGCCGCGCGTCTTCCCGAGACCCTTCTCCCGCCCACCGTCGGAAAGCTCTGGGGCCACCGCGACCTCCTCACGACTCTCGGCCGTGTGGGCCTGAGGCGCTCGCGAACGGCTCCCGTTCTCGAGCGGGTGGAGACTCCCGGTCGCCTCTCCCGGCTTCCGATCCTCACGACCTGGCCCCAAGACGGCGGTCCGTTCATCACATTGGGTCAGGTCTACACGGAGCATCCCGAAGGCAGAGGTCACAACCTTGGCCTCTACCGGCTCCACGTCTACGACGAGACGACGACGGGGATGCACTGGCAGATCGGCAAGGGAGGCGGGTTCCACCATGCCGCGGCGGAAGCCGCCGGGAAGCCGCTTCCGGTCGCGGTCTTCCTGGGAGGCCCGCCGGCGCTGATCCTCTCCGCGATCGCGCCGCTGCCGGAGAACGTGGGAGAGCTGCTGCTCGCATCCTTGCTGCTGGGAGAGAAGCTCCCCGTGGCGGAGTCCGATCTCTCGCCGCTGCCGATCGTGGCGGAGGCGGAATTCGCGCTGATAGGCCAGGTGCCGGCGAGCGAGCGCAGAGCCGAAGGACCGTTCGGTGATCACTACGGCTACTACTCGCTCGCCCACGACTACCCGGTCTTTCGGCTGGAGGCGTTGTGTCACCGCAAAGACCCGATCTACCCCGCCACCGTCGTGGGGAAACCGCGTCAGGAGGACTTTTACCTAGGAGATTTTCTCCAGGAGCTTCTGTCGCCGTTGTTCCCAGTGGTGATGCCCTCCGTCAGGGACCTCTGGTCCTATGGCGAGACGGGATACCACTCGCTCTCGGCCGCGGTCGTCCATCAGCGATACAAGCGCGAGGCGCTGGTGTCGGCGTTCCGCATCTTGGGTGAAGGGCAGCTCTCGCTCACCAAGTTCCTGCTGGTGCTGGATGCTCCGGGCGATCTAAAGGACTTCCGGCGGGTCCTGATGGAGGTGCTTCGCCGCTGCGATTTCCGGACGGATCTCTACGTCCTCGGCAATCTCTCGATGGACAGCCTGGATTATGCGGGGCCGCGAATCAACGAGGGAAGCAAGGGGATCCTGCTCGGCATCGGCGAGCCGATCCGCGAGCTTCCGGCGGCGCTCCACGTTCCGCCTCCTCCCGGTTGCCGCGATGCAAAAGTCTTCTGCCCGGGCTGCCTGGTCCTGGAGGCGCCGCGCTTCCCGGCGGGCACGACTCCAGGCCAGCCCGCCTCCGACGTCGCGCAGATCCTCTCGTATCCGGGACTCACCGGCTGGCCTCTGGTCGTTCTCACCGACGATGCGGCGCGCGCGACCCGCAGCGTCTTCAACTTTCTCTGGAGCACGTTCACCCGCTTCGAGCCGGCTGCCGACCTGCATGGGCGGAAGGTGGAGCTGGTTCGCAGCCACCCTTGCTTCACGCCGCCGGTCGCCCTCGACGCGAGGATGAAGCCGTGGTATCCGGAGGAGCTGTTCTGCGACGCGGAGACGGCCGCCAAGGTACGAGACCGCTGGAAGGAGTACTTCCCCGAGGGAGGTGTGGAGGTGGGAGACTCCGATCGGGCCCACCTGGATTGAGGGATCATTTCGTCTCGAAGTGAACGATTCCGTCCCAGGCTTCGGGAGGCGAGGCTCCGCCGAAGCGCGCGATCAGGCTCAGGTAGAACTCCGAAGGGCCGTCGGCGCCTCCGTGGATGTCCCGCACCCGCTGGAATCCTTCCGCCGCCTCCGGAAATCTCCCCGCCTTGAACGACTCGAGAGCTTTGCCGAACATCTGGAGTCCTTCCTCGGTCACGGTCGAGGGCTCGCCCTTGCGCCCCAGCAGCTCGAAGATCTCCACCGGCTCGTTGCGCCCCACCACTCTGGCACGGCCCAGCGGGCGCACCAGGAAGCTCCCATCGGTCCTTCCGAGCGTCTCGCCGCTCACCAGCGCGCGCGTGCCCAGCGGCTTGTTGAGCCCCTCGAGGCGGGACGCCAGGTTCACCGCATCGCCGATGGCGGTGTAGTCGAACCGCTGGGCGGAGCCGAGGTTGCCGACCAGCATCGGCCCGGTATGCACCCCGATGCGGGTGAGAAGACCTTCGGCGGATCCGTCGGACCTTCCTGCCTCCTGGTCGCGCGCCAGCGCGAGCGCCGCCTCGCAGGCCCGCGTCGCATGGTCCTCCATCCGCAGCGGCGCGCCCCAGATGGCGAAGACCGCGTCGCCGATGTACTTGATGAGCGTGCCTCCGGCATCGAAGATGTGGCGTGTCGCCTTCGAGAAGTATTCGTTCAACAGCGCCGCGGTCTGGGGTGCGGTGAGCGATTCGGCGATCGGAGTGAAGCCCTTGATGTCGGTGAACAGCGCGGTCGCGACCAGCTCCTCGCCTCCCAGGTTCAGGGAATCGGGGCTCTCGGAGATACGGCGAATCATGTCGGGAGAAAGGTAGAAGGAGAAGGCCCTGCGGATGCGCTCGCGCTCCCGCACGGTGGTCGTGTAATACCAGCCCAAGCTCAAGACGTAGGCGAGGGGAAGCTGGATGACGCAGGGAATGACCAGCGGGACCCATAGATGCCCTCGCCAGAAAGCG
Organism: Candidatus Polarisedimenticolia bacterium; assembly: GCA_036004025.1. Classification (GTDB taxonomy): domain Bacteria; phylum Acidobacteriota; class Polarisedimenticolia; order Gp22-AA2; family AA152; genus AA152. The sequence continues at coordinate 2,612 of DASYRY010000070.1, forward strand.
AGGACGCCGGAGGCAAGCGGCAGCAGCTCCACAGCCAGGAAGGCCGCTCCTCCCCACAGCGGCCCAAGCGACATGAAAGCGAGCGCGGCCAGAAGCGGCAGCGCCAGAAGCAAGAGCGATTCCGCCGTCGGGGATAGGAGATCGATCCTCCTGTTCTCGAGGAGATTGGCCGCCAGGGTCGCATGGATCTCCACGCCAAAGGTGGGCTCTCCGCTGGCCCCGCGGAAAGGAGTCAGGAAGGCGTCCTTCGCGGCCGCTCCGGCCGCGGAAGCCTGGAAGAGTCCGACGAAGACGATCTTGTCCCGGAAGAAGCCGGGGGGCAGATAGCGCGCGGGATCGAGCGCCTGATACATCGAGACGGTCCGTATCGTCCGTGCGGGACCGTAATAATCGATGAACCGCTCGTTCACCTTCTCCGAAACCCGGCGCCCTGTGGCCACTTCATAAGCCGCCAGTCCCAGGGTTTTGCGCTCCCCGTGCATGAGCCAGGACCAGCGGATCACGCCGTCCCTATCGGTGGGCAGGTTCACGTCGCCCAGGGCGGCTGCGGCCTGCGCGAAAGGAGCGTACGGTTCCAGGAGAGCGGCCTTGCGGAAACGAGGGTCGTAGGTCTGGTCCACGGTAGAGCCCAGCACGACGAAATGAGTTTCCTCCAGCGCCGAGCGGAACGCCTCGTCCTCTTCGGCATCGCGCGGCTCGTCGAACAGGACGTCGAAGGCTACGGCTCGGGCACCTTCGGTCTTGAGCGTGCGCAGGAGCCGGGCATGCAGGCTGCGCGGCCAGGGTGCGGCGGAGTCGATCCCCATCTCCCGGGAGGAGTCTTCATCGAGCGCGACCATGCAGACGCCGTCGGGGGGAGGCTGCGCCCCGCGGAGCTGGAAGAGAAGATCGAGCCCGTCGCGCTCGAGGCTCTCGGTGGGGGGCCAGTGAGAGAGCAGGATTCCCAGCACGCCGGGGAGAAGAGCGATGACCAGGGCAGGGCGGAGGAGTCTCCGCCGGCCTCGCGGCCCGGAAGGCAGGGATCCGAGGAACGGCATCAGAAGGTGAAGTTCACCCGCAGCGATACGGTCCTTGCCGGAACGACCGTCTCCTGGATCGTGCGCTCGAAGAAATCGAACTCGCGGTCGCCCAAGTTCCGCGCCTGCAGCACCACCGATCCGTAGCGCCGCGGGAACT
>DASYRY010000071.1:0-5155 GCA_036004025.1 Candidatus Polarisedimenticolia bacterium
TGGAGGATGGCGGTGACGAACAGCGCCCCGATCGACAGGGGCCTGCGGAAGAAGGTCATGCCCGGCGCCCGCAGGTTGATCACCGTCGTGATGTAGTTCAACGATCCCATGATGGAGGAGGTGCCGGTGATGAGCAGGGCCACGAGCCAGAGCGTGTGTCCCATCCCCACGCCCGTCCATTGCGGGTCGTAGCTCAAGGGCGGGTAGTTGGTCCATCCCGCCGCGGCGGTCCCCTTGGCCACGAAAAAGCTCGAGATGATGACCATCGCCCCGGGGACGAACACCCAGTAGGAAAGCATGTTGAGCTTCGGGAACGCCATGTCCCGCGCGCCGATCATGAGGGGGATGAGGAAGTTTCCGAAGGCGCCGGTGAGCATCGGGATGATCACGAAGAAGATCATGATCGTCCCGTGCATCGTGAAGAGCTGGTTGTACACGGCGGGCGAGATGTGCCCCTCGTCCAGGACGCCGCTCGGGACGAGCCAGGGGAGAGGCCAGGCCTTGTCCGGATAAGCGAGCTGCCAGCGGATCATCATCGCCATGAATCCGCCCACGATCATGAACAGGAAGCTCACGAACATGAACTGGATACCGATGATTTTGTGATCCTGGGAGAAAACGTACTTGGTCCAGAAGCTGGTGGGACCATGATCGTGGCCGGCTTGGCTCGGCGGATGGCTCATCGTCGCATGTCTCCGTCTCGTGGCACCGGGGACCGGTTCAGGCGGGTCCGTCGGATGGGGCGGCCTGCTGCTCCGAAGGGACGGCAGCCTTCTCCGCCTCCTCGAGCCAGGCCTTGTACTCCTCGGCAGAGTGCACCGTCAGCACTCCCCGCATGGTGGCATGACCGAACCCGCACAGCTCGGCGCAGGCAATCTCGTATTCTCCCGGCCGGGTGGGCTCGAACCAGACGGGAATCGTCAATCCCGGGACCGCATCCTGCTTCAGCCGCATGTTCGGGAGAAAAAAGCTGTGGATCACGTCAATCGATCGGAGGTGGATGCGCACCGGCTTGCCCACGGGGACGTGCATCTCGTTGTTCAGGACCACGTCGTCCGCCGTCTCCATCTTTCCGTCGATGCCCGGGTAGCGCACTTCCCAGTTGAACTGCTTCGCGGTGATCAAGAGATTGACGTCGCTCTCGGGCCACGTGTGCTTCACCTCGTCCCACACCGACTTGCTCATGAACGTCAGGACCACCAGGATCACGGCCGGCACCACCGTCCATACCACTTCCACGGTGGAGTTCCCATGAGTGTAATGGGCCCGGCGCCCCTCCTGGTAGCGGTACTTCCAGCCGAAGTAGAAGAGCACCGCCTCCGTCAGGATGAAGCTCCCTCCGGTCAAGTACAGGATGATGTAGTAGAGGTGATCGATCTTGGGTCCGTACGTGGAGGCGACTACCGGCAGCCAATCGGACATGCAACCCTCGCCGTGAGCGAATGAACGCGTTTTTATACCGCTCGTACGCGCCCTTGTCAAGACGAGCAAAGGACTTCCGGGCGTGGACCAATTGCGTTTCTCGCTCCCGCCTCAGCGCCGCCCCTCTTTACTTCCCGATCACTTCCACCGACACCGTCGAAAGGCCCTTCAGCTGCAGCCGGGTCTTTTCGACCTGCTCCCCCAGAGCGTCCTGGCGCTGAATGAGTCGCCGCTGCTCGGCCTCTAGAATCTCCCACTTCGTCGCCAGGCCGCGCAGGTCGAGCTTTTCCAGATTTGTGAGCCGCTCCAGGAGCCGCTCCGTCTCCTCCATCTTATCCGCCGCCATCTTCGGGGCACCAAAAGCGGACATCGGGCCGATGCCTCTAATCGGAGCGCTCACGCGGGCTCGTGCCTCCTCCAGGCGTGCTTCGAACTCCGCCACCTCCACCGGGTCGACCTTTCCATCCGCCGCCAACCGCTGGAGTTCCGGGAGCCTGGCCTCGCGCAGGTCGACGACCTTCTGCCACGCCCCCCGGGGCTGCGTCTCATTGGCGGCGGAGCTTCCGGCGGCATCCGATTGCCACCTGTAGCTTTCCAGGAAATTCATCGTGGAAGTGATCTCGAACCGGATCCGGCTGGGCTCTGCTCGTAGCTCCTGCGGAGTCGCGAAGTGCATCCCGATCGTCTTGTCCAGCGCCGCCAGCGCGTCCCGTTTCATCGCTATCTCCCGCTCCGTCCTGCCAACCTCCTCGGAATTGGAGCTGATCTCTTGCTCCAGCCGGGCCGAGCGGTCCTTCAGAAGGTCCCCCAAGGCATCCCGGAACCGCTCGATGACAACCGCGAGGTAGGCCCGGGTCGGGCCCGTCTCGTCCTCCTCGGGCATGTCGAAGAGAATCCGGACGTTCAGCAACAGGTCGCCGGCGCGATCCTGCTGAGTGGCATTGATCTGGAAGCGCACTTTCTGCGCCCGGAGCTCCGGGTTGATTCCCAAAACCTCCCTGGCGGGAGCGTCGGCGACCGCCGAAGTCTGGAGCAGCGATGAGAGGGTGGTGGCGTCGGGCCAGGGGTCATCGGAAGCGCGGTGCACGACGAGGATACACGCCGCCTCCCGATGGGCGATGTTGAAGTCCCTGGCATCTACCACGCTGCTCATGGTCGCGAGGGCGGGCCAGGGCTCGCCGAGACAGATCGACAAGCAGGCGAGGAGAAGCGGCTGCCCGCGAGCCGGTCGCGGTCGCAAGGTGCCTGCCGGATGGCCGGTGAATCCGACGCTGGGTTGAGGGGTTTCCATGGGAGTCTCCTGAATCGGAAGCAGGCGGTCCAGCCCTTTCCTGGGAAAGCTTCCGTCCCCGCCTTTCCATAATGCTACGCCGAAGCATGTCGGCGGGCTGAGGGCCGTGGTGTTCAGCGCGGTCGAGAACCCGCATGGAAACGCGATGAGTAAGGACCCCACCGCAAGCACTCAGGGGCCGCGGGAAGTGCGGCGATCCAGTGAGGAGCGTGATGATAAGATTCCCTCCCTGTTGGGAGGAGAGATCTCCATGTCCCGCCACTTCCGTCGCATGCGCCTGTGCTCCCTGCTCCTTCTCTTGATGCTCGCTGCGCCCGCTGCCGCGGCTCCGAAGCAAGCGACGATCCCTCCGTCCGCCCACGGCGACATGCGCTGGCGCCTGGCGGGGCCGTTCCGGGGAGGCTGGGCCACCGTCGCTGCCGGAATTCCCGGGGATCCGGCCACCTGGTATTTCGGCGCGGCGGATGGAGGAGTCTGGAGAACGGACGATGCCGGCGTGACTTGGCGCCCGATCTTCAGCCAGATGGGCAGCGCTTCCATCGGCGCGCTGGCCCTGGCGCCCAGCGACTCGAAGGTAATCTGGGTGGGAACGGGGCAGGTGCACCAGCGCTACGACATCGTCGATGGCGACGGCGTGTATCGCTCCACCGACGCGGGCGCCACCTGGCGGCATGTTGGCCTGGCGGAGACCAAGCACATCGGGGCGATCTGGGTCGATCCACGCAACGCCGACGTCGCGGTGGTGGCAGCGCTCGGCCACGTTTTTGGCCCCAACCCGGAACGAGGGCTCTATCGCACGACGGACGGCGGGGCGCACTGGGCCCACGTCCTGGATCGGGGGCCCGAGGTGGGAGCCGTCGATCTGGTGGGCGACCCGGAGCAGCCTGAACAGCTCTTCGCCTCGCTCTGGCAAGTGCGGCGCCACCCCTGGCTGGATTACTTCCAGCCTCCGGTGGGAGCCGGCAGCGGCATCGTGCGCTCGGGGGACGGCGGAAGGAGCTGGCGACCGGTCGGCACCCGGGGCCTCCCGGCCGGGCCTTTGGGCCGCATCGAGCTGGCGGTGTCACCCGGCACGCGGGGGCGACGCGTCTGGGCCGCGATTCACGCCACGAATGGGGGCGGATTGTATCGCTCGGACGACGCGGGCGACACTTGGCAGCTCATCAACCCCGATTCGACCCTCGCCGGGGCGTACATGAACAATCTGACTCCCGACCCGAAAGATCCGGAGATCCTGTGGATCATGGGCCGCTCGATGCGGGTTTCGAGCGACGGCGGGAAGACGTTTCGCTTCGCCAAGGGATCACCCGGTGGCGACGACTATCACTTTCTCTGGATCGATCCCACCGACGCGCGCCACATGATCACGGCCGCCGATCAGGGCGCGGTTCTGACACTCAACGCCGGCCAAAGCTGGAGCAGCTGGTACAACCAGCCCACGGGCCAGTTCTACCGCCTGGCGGTCGACAATCGGTTTCCCTACCGGATCTACAGCGGACAACAGGACTCGGGGACCATCGGCCTCGCTTCGCGCAGCGATTACGGGCAGCTCACTTTCCGCGACTGGCATCCGGTGGGCGGAGACGAGCGGGACGGCGACGTCCCCGATCCGGCGAACCCGGACGTCGTCTATGGCGCGGGACTGGGCGGGCGGCTCAGCCGGTGGGACGCGAGGACGGGACAGGTCCAGAACGTCGCGCCCTGGCCCGTGTCCACCTACGGCGCGCGGCCGGGCACCGGCCGGTACCGCTACGACTGGATCACGCCGCTTGCCATCTCGCCCCGCCCACCCCATGCGATCTACCTTGGCGCCCAGGTGCTCTTTCGATCGCTCGACGCGGGAAGCACCTGGGAGACCGTGAGTCCCGATCTCACGGGCGCCAATCCCAAGGCCAGGGGGTGCGACGGCGACGTGCCGCTGAGGCGCGCGACCGAATGCGGATTCGGGACTCTTTTCGCGATCTCCCCCTCGCCGGCCGAGGATGGGCTCGTCTGGCTGGGGACCGACAACGGCAGGGTGCTGGTCACGCGCGACGACTCGAAGAGCTGGAGGAACGTCACCCCGCCCGGTCTTCCCGACTGGACCCGGATCAACCAGATCGACGCTTCGGCCGGCGATCCGCGCACCGCCTACGTCGCAGCCGACGGACATCGACGCGACGACTTCCGGCCTTTCGCCTTCCGGACTCATGACTTCGGCGAGCACTGGACCGAGATCGGCCGCGGACTGCCTGTGGGAGCCTGGGTGGGCGTGGTGCGTCAGGACCCCAAGCGCCCAGGGCTTCTCTACGCCGGCACGAGCCGGGGCATGTGGGTCTCGTTCGACGACGGGTCGAGCTGGCAGAGCCTCCAGCTCAATTTGCCGACCACGGGGATCAACGACCTGCGCCTCCAGGGGGACGATCTGATCGTGGCCACCCAGGGGCGCGCGATCTGGATTCT
>DASYRY010000072.1:0-4083 GCA_036004025.1 Candidatus Polarisedimenticolia bacterium
CTTCTTCTTCGCGGTCTTCTTAGCCTTCTTCTTGGCGGCTATGTCACTCACCTCCTTTCCCGGATGATGGTGTGAGATTCTCTCTTTCAGGATCCCAGGATTCCATCAGAGCTGGAATGTAGGAACTCCTGGGGTATTGTCAAGCGTCTTCGGATCGGGGAAGAGGATGATTGTATGAAATGAAGAAGGATGACGACGGGGAAGGAATGGCCTTGGTGGATCGTTTGGAGGTTCCAAGAGGTCTCTAACATCCGTGATCGTTTTCACCGAGCTGAGTATCCGACGAAGGCGCCAACGAATCTTGCTTCGATTCCCGACTTCCCTGACTTCGCCGCTTCATCGGATCACGTGATCACGTTCCGGCGTTTTTATACCACGCGATCGATCACGTGTCAACGAGTTTTCAGTCTTCCGATTATTTTTTTGGAGTCATTCGTTGTACATGGAGGCGATCAGATCGGAGTACTTCGCTTCAATCACCCTGCGCTTCAGCTTCAGCGTCGGCGTGAGCTCGCCTTCGCCCTGCGAGAGCTCGCGAGGGAGCAGTCGGAATTTCTTCACCGTCTCGTAGGAAGGAAGGCCTGCCATTCGCGTCTCGAGAAGACGTCGATAGTGATCCACGATTCGCGGCTCCTTGACGAGATCGGAGGGCTGGCTGAACGGAATCCTCTCCCTGCGAGCGTAGGCGATGAGCCAATCGAAATCCGGAGCCAGTAGGGCGGTGATGAACTTCCTGCGGTCGCCGATCACGACCGCTTGGGATACGGCAGGATCGCTCTTCAGGAGGTTTTCCAGCGGCTGGGGCGCCACCATCTTCCCGCCGGACGTCTTCAAGATCTCCTTCTTCCGGTCGGTGATGACCAGGAAACCTCCGGAGAGCTGGCCGACATCCCCGGTGTGCAGCCATCCCTCCTGGATGGCTTCCCGGGTTGCGGCTTCGTCCCGATAGTAGCCTTTCATGACGTTGCCGCCCCGCACCAGGATTTCTCCGTCCTCGGCAATCCGTATCTCCACGCCAGGCAGCGGACGCCCCACCGTTCCGATCCGCGTTTGGTCCAGGGTGTTCACCGACACGACCGGGGAGGCTTCCGTCAGGCCATATCCTTCCAGGACGGGAAGGCCGATGGCGTAGAAGAACTCGCACACCTCCCGGCCCAACGGAGCCGCCCCGGAGATCACGAATCGAATCCGGCGTCCGAAGGTCTTCCCTCGAAGCGGGGCGTGCACCAAGCGCTCGGCTCTGCCCTGCAGAAGCCGCACCCAGAGAGGAGGCTTCCGTCCCAGGAGTCGAGACTCGGTGTTTTTTCGACCCACGGCGAGGGCGCACCGGACGACGCTCCGTCGGACGGGAGACGCCGCTCTCAGGTTGTCCTCCACCTTCCCATGGATTTTCTCGAGAAGCCTGGGCACCGTCGCCACCAAATGGGGATGGACTTCCTGAAGATTTTGACCGACCGCCTCGACGGACTCCGCATAGGCGAGAGTGGCAGCCGCCGTAAGGCAGGCAAAGTGGACCACTCTCTCGAACGCGTGGCTGAGAGGAAGAAAAGACAAGGCGATGGTCTCGGAGGTGATGGGGATGGCCGAGAGCGTGCCATCGACATTCGAGGCAAAATTCGAATGGGACAGCATGACTCCCTTGGGGTCCGCGGTCGTGCCCGAGGTGTAGAGAATGCTCGCCAGATCGTCGGGCTCGACGCGATTCCTGATCGCCTCGAACCGGGAGGGATCATTCTCGTGGATCGCCTGTCCCTCCCTCAGGATGGCGGTGAAGGTCAAGGCCTGCGTGGGCATTTCGGGCGGCGGATCCATGACCACGAGCCTCGACAGCCCCGGCAGCGTTCCGAGGGCGGGAATGATCTTGGTGAGCTGCCCTTCACCCGAGAGGACCAGCGCCCGCGCGCGGCAATGATCGAGGATGAATCGAATCTGATCGGTCAGCAGGGAGGGGTACAGGGGAACCACCACGGCGCCGAGATTCAGGAGAGCATGGTCGAAGGCGACCCACTCAGGGCGGTTCTCCGAGAGCAGGGCCACACGCTCGCCCGGCTCGATTCCGAGAGCGTGGAATCCCAGCGCGAGTCCGCGGACGGTCGAGACGAAATCCGCTGCCGAGATGTCCTTCCACTCCCCCATCGCCTTGTAGCGCAGCAGGTCCGGCTTCCGGCAGTCCTTCTCGAGCCGCGTGAGGATGTCGCAGAGGGTGCGGAGAGGCATGCAGACGCTCCTTCTGGTCCGGAAGCCTTCGGTCGGGCCGCCCTCGACGGCGGCATCCTGGCCTTCAGGGTCGAGTCATCGACGAGCATGGCTTGCGAAGCAGCACGCGGAAAAAACCTGGTGCCGGGAGTCGGACTCGAACCGACACGGGGCCTGCGCCCCGAGGGATTTTAAGTCCCTTGCGTCTACCCGTTTCGCCATCCCGGCACGGCGCTCATCTTGGGGGATCGTCGAAACCCCTGTCAAGGAGGATCGGTGCCGGCCGATGGGATGGTGGACGCGAAAGAGGTTGAGGAACAGCCTAGAAGTCGATTTGAATCCCGAACTCGAAACGGCGGCCGAACTGGCGAACTTCGTCGATCTGCAGCTGCCGGTTCGGAGAATCGAAGTTCTTGGACAGGGTCGGGTTGATGCTGTAGATGCGCAGATCGTCGCTATTGAGGATGTTGAATACCTCGAAGAATGCTCCCGCCGACGCCTTTCCGATGACGAAGCTCTTCCTGGCACGGGCGTTGAAGACGTAGTTCGCAGGGTTGCGGTGGCTGTTTCGATGCTCGGTGAGAAAGATCCCGCTGTCGTTCGTGTAGCCGAATCTCTTTCGGCTTTGCACGTATCCCACGTCATCGTCGGAATTGAACTTCTGGATTACCGAGAAGGGGAGCCCGGAAGCCCACTGTCCGGTCCCCCCGATCTGCCAGTCTCCCGGAAGATAGGCCGTGGCATTGAGCTTGATCACGTGCCGCTGATCGTAGTTCAGGTACCCTGATTCGAACTCGGTCAGCGTCGGATCGTCCCCGTTGTCCGAGAGGAAGCTCTCCGCGTCTCCCTGGGTTCGCGACAGGCTGTAGCTTCCGTTGAGCTGCCATTTCCGGCTCAGCCTCCGCACCAGCTCCAGCTCCACACCTCGATAGGACTGCTGATTGAAATTCCCGAGCCTGTAGATGCGGTTGAAGAAGACGTTTTGAATGTAAAGGTCCGGCTTTCCATCGGCCGCCCGAGTCGGCCGCGCGGTGCTCTCTTCGCCGAATCCTCCCGGCTGCAGCTCGAGGCCGAAGTTGTCCACGAAGCGACCCGTCTCGGGATCGATCCGCGTGTTGTGGTTCAGATCCACGTTCTGCAGCTGGTGGCGATAGTCCCTCCTGATGTACGTGACCGAGAGCGAGAGCTCGGGGGCCAGCTCCCGCTCGAATCCGACCGTCAGCTCGTCCGTATAGGGGGTCGCGAGACTCCGATCGATCTGGGTCGCGGTAGGCGGAGCGAGGCTCCGGGAGGCTCCAATCTGGTTGTCGGGCAATCCGAAGAAGTCGACTCCGTTGGCGTCGAAGGCATAGTTGCGAGCCACCAGGTCGGGGCCTTCCTCCAGAACCATCGTATTCAGGAAGAGCTTGTCATAGAAGCGGCCCCACGAGGCGAATCCTTTGGACTTGCCGTCGGCCCAGGGATCCCAGGAAAGACTGAAGCGGGGCGCGATATTCGTATTCTGAATCCGGATGTCGGCATCCCTGCGTGCGTTGAACCCGCTCTCGAACAGATCGTTCAGATCCGCCTCCCGTCCCAGGACCGAGGAGAGGTACGCCGCCTGCACTTCCACATCCAGCTCGTGGCGCGTGAAACGTCTCGGCGCGATGCTCTTGAGCTCGCTGTAGAGCTGGTTCAGGTGAAGAGGGTCTCCCGCCGCGGTCTCGTAGAGCGGGTCTCGCGTGAACCCCTGGTCGTGGATCCCATCGTGGTCGAACTCCGAGTTCTGCCTGGCCTCCACATCCGTGAGGCTCATGATGTCGTTGTAAACGCGCCGCTCCTCGACAGGATTGAAGAAGGTATGGCCGAAGGAGCTCAGATCTTCCAGGTCGACGCGCACGCCGATCC
>DASYRY010000073.1:0-4671 GCA_036004025.1 Candidatus Polarisedimenticolia bacterium
CCCCAGCGTCGAGAGCCGGGATTTCATCGATCGGGTGAAGGACTTCTTCGCGTGATCGTCCCACCGCCTGCCATTCCCGCTCCTTGAGATGGGGTCCCCAGCCCGCTTCTACGCTCCCGATGCCAGGGCCGAGGACCAGGAAGTCGTTCTCGAAGGAGACGAGTTGCATCATCTCCGGCACGTTCTCCGCCTCACCCCTGGCGCGGAGGTCTCTCTGTTCGATGGGGCCGGAAGCGGATTCCTGGCGGAGCTCGTGTCCGTCGAGCGAAACGAGGCCGTCGTCCGAATCCGCCAGAGGGAACCCGCTTCGACGGAATCCTCGCTGCGCATTCACCTGTCGATCGGGATGGCCAAGGGGGAGAAGCTGGACCTCGTGATCCAGAAGGCGACGGAGCTGGGCGTGACGGCGATCCATCCCGTCGCTACGCATCGTGCCGACGTGAAAGCTCTTCCGGAACGAAGCGCAGCGAAGCTGGAGCGCTGGCGCCGGGTCGCCCTCGAGGCGTGTAAGCAGTCGGGGCGGACGCGAATCCCGGAGGTTCACCCTCCGATGCAATTGGCGGAGTTCTTCGCCCTCGATCTGCCCGGACTCCGGGTCGTCCTGAGCCCTACCGGCGGGACGATCTCGAGCCTGCTTTCCGATGGGATCCGCCACCTGTCGATGGTGATCTCCGTCGGACCTGAGGGCGGCTGGGATGCGAGGGAGCTGGAGCAGTTTCGCAGGCATGGCTTCGTAGCATGCCGCCTGGGACCGCGAATCCTCAGAGTCGAGACAGCCGCAATCTTCGCCACCGGATTATTCCAGTTCCTGTCGGGTGACTTGCCTGGATAGAAAGCGACCGCGCCTCACCTCGGCCATCCTAAGACCCACAAAATAAAGAGCTAAGTGTGTTGACTTCGTCGAGAGGGGACCCTACATTTGCCGCGTTGACCTTCGTGTCCCTGGAGGAGCCGGATGGAAATCAATGATTTGCTCAAGATCGCCACAGAGCGGAAGGCATCCGACCTCCACCTGAAGGTCGGCAGCCATCCGGTCATCCGAGTCAATGGAAAGCTCATTCCGCTCGCGGAGCTTGCACGCCTGACGCAGGAGGACACTATCGCCATAGCGTTCTCGATCATGAGCGGGCGGCAGAAGCAAAAATTCAAGGATCACTTCGAGATCGACATCGCCTACTCGGTGCCCGGTCTTGGACGATTCCGCGTCAACATCTTCCAGCAGCGGGGCACCGTGGGGTTGGTGCTCAGAGTCATCCCCGCCAAGATTCTGACGTTCAAGGAGCTCCTCCTTCCTCCCGTCGTCGAGACCATTTCGAACGAGGTCCGGGGATTGATCCTCGTCACAGGGACCACCGGCTCGGGAAAATCGACCTCCCTCGCGGGCATGATCGACTACATCAACTCCACCCGCACCGAGCACATCATGACCATCGAAGACCCGATCGAGTTCCTTCACAGGGACAAGAAGAGTCTGGTCAACCAGCGCGAGGTGGAAGTCGACACCAAGGGATTCGCCGGAGCGCTGCGCTCCGCGCTGCGGCAGGACCCGGACGTGATTCTGGTCGGAGAAATGCGCGACTACGAGACCATCGAGACGGCCCTGACGGCGGCCGAGACCGGGCACCTGGTCTTGAGCACCTTGCATACCCTCGACGCCACGGAGACGGTGAACCGCATCATCTCCGTGTTCCCGCCGCACCAGCAGAAACAAATCCGCCTGCAGCTCGCCGCGGTGCTGAAGGCCGTCATCTCGCAGCGCCTTCTCCCAAGGGCCGACGATCGAGGCCGCGTGCCGGCGATCGAGGTGCTGCGCGCCACAGGGTACATCCGCGATTGCATCGAGAACAAGGAGAAGACCAAGCTCATCCGGGACGCGATCGCCGCCGGCACATCCCAGTACGGGATGCAAACCTTCGATCAATCGATCTACACTCTCTACAAGCGCGAGCTGATCACGATGGAAGAGGCGCTGAGGCGGGCGACGAACCCCGACGAATTCAAGCTCAAGCTCCAGGGGATCGAGTCCACCGCCGACGGATCCCGCGCCGAGATGGAAAACACGCTCAGCGCCGGGGAAGGGCCGCGGGCGGCCGCTCCTTTCGAGCTTTCGCGCGCCAAGTTCAGCAAGAGCTGAGCCGCGGGGTTCGGCGTGGTACCGTGTGCTCTCTCCTCCCTATCGAGGCGGGGGCAGGGCGCGATGGATCCGCGGGTCCCCGCGGGAGAGCAGGATGCCCAGAATAATCGTCACAGAAAAGTGGACGGGCCGGGAAGTCAGGAGCGCCTTCCTGCGCTTCTTCGCGGAGCGCGGGCACCAGGTGGTGCCCAGCTCCTCGCTCGTGCCGGCGAATGATCCGACCCTCCTGTTCACCAACGCGGGAATGAACCAGTTCAAGGAGGTCTTTCTCGGCAGGGAGACCCGCTCCTACCGCAAGGCCTGCTCCTCGCAGAAATGCCTGAGGGTCTCCGGAAAGCACAATGATCTCGAGCAGGTCGGCCGGACCCCGCGCCACCATACCTTCTTCGAGATGCTCGGCAATTTCTCGTTCGGCGACTACTTCAAGGAGGAGGCCATTCCGCTGGCCTGGGAGCTGATGACGCAAGGCTACGGCATCGAGCCCGCGCGCTTGTGGGTCACCGTCTTCCGCGAGGACGATGAGGCCTACAAGATCTGGACCGGGAAGGTGGGCGTTCCGGCAGAACGTGTCGCCCGCCTCGATGAAGCAGACAACTTCTGGTCTATGGGCGACACCGGTCCCTGCGGGCCTTGCTCGGAGATTCACATCGATCGTGGAGCGCAATTCGGCTGCGGCAAGACGGACTGTCGAGTCGGCTGCTCCTGCGATCGCTTCGTGGAGCTCTGGAACCTGGTCTTCATGGAATTCGATCGGCATGAGGACCAGTCGCTCCACCCCTTGACCGCAAGGGGCGTGGACACGGGCATGGGCCTGGAACGGATCACCTCGGTGCTCCAGGGAGTGGATTCCAATTACCAGACGGACCTCCTGCGGGAAATCCTGGAGGAAGGCGCCCGTCTTTGCCAGGTGGCTCCGGGCTCCTCTCCCGCCTCCGACGTCTCCCTTCGAGTCATCGCGGACCATGCGAGGGCCGTCACGTTCCTCATCGCGGACGGCGTGATTCCCGCCAACGACGGACGGGGTTACGTGCTGCGGCGAATCCTGCGCCGGGCGATCCGACACGGGCGCATGCTCGGCAAGCACGAGCCGTTCCTCCATGCGATCACGCGCCGCGTCGTCGAGCAGAATGTTCAGGCCTACCCGGCGCTCGTGGAATCGGCGGAGTTCATCTCCCAGGTGTGCCTGCGAGAGGAAGAGCGCTTCGCATCCACGCTCAGCGTCGCGCTGGGCATGTTCGATGCCCTGGCTTCGAAGCTGCGCGACGGGGGGGAGAAGCAGATTCCAGGCGCGCAGGCATTCCGGCTTTACGACACGTTCGGCCTGCCCCTCGATCTCATGATCGAAGAGGCGGACAGTCTCGGACTCACGGTGGATCAAGCGGGGTTCGGTCAGGAGATGGAGCAGCAGCGCACCCGAGCCAGGAAGTCCTGGAAGGGGGGCGCCGCGGCGCGGACGCCGCCGGGGGACCTTGCACAGGCAGCCCCTACGTTGTTCGTCGGGTACGACCGTCTCGCGGCGGAAGATTCCCACATCCTCGCCTTGCGACGCGACGGCACGAGAGCGGAACTCCTACGCGAAGGGGAAACCGGAGAGATCCTCCTGGATGAGACGCCCTTCTACGCCGAAGCGGGAGGCCAGGTCGGCGACATGGGCTGGATGCTCGGCCCCGAGGGTCGTGGAGAGGTGCTGGATTGCAAGTTCGCGGCTCCCGGGATCAGGCTGCACACCGTCCGAGTCCAATCCGGAGTCCTGAAAGTGGGGGATCGAATCCAAGCGCAGGTCGACGCCGCGCGTCGCGAGGAGACGGCCCGTCACCATACGGCCACCCACCTTCTCCATTCCTCTCTCAGGGAGGTCCTGGGAACCCACGTCAAGCAGGCCGGGTCGCTCGTATCGCCGGACCACCTGCGGTTCGATTTCAACCATTTCGCGGCGGTGGTCCCGTCCTTGGTGGCCCAGATCGAGGACGTGGTGAACGACGTGATCCGATCGGACATCAAAGTCGAAGTGGAAGAGATGCCGCTGGACGAAGCGCTCTTGCGCGGCGCGACGGCCCTGTTCGGCGAGAAGTATGGCGACCGTGTGCGAGTCGTCCGGATTGGGGATTTCTCCATGGAGCTGTGCGGGGGCACCCACACGGGGCGCACCGGCGAGCTGGGACTCTTCAAGGTCACGGGTGAGCGCGGGGTCTCCTCAGGAGTGCGCCGGGTCGAGGCGCTGAGCGGGGAATCGGTTCTCCGGCGCGTCCGTGAGGACTCCGCCGTTCTGTCGCACCTTCAGCAGATCTTCAACGTGGACCGCGCCGCGATTCCCGAGGGGGTCGAAAGGCTCGTGCAGCAGAACCGGACGCTGGCGCGCGAAGTGGAAAAACTGAAGCTCCGCTTGGCGGGCGCGGGAAGCGGCGAGGGGGCCATGAGAATCCAAGAGGTGGGGGACGTGAAGGTCCTGCCTCTCTATGTCGAGGGCCTGGACAAGAAAGCTCTGCGTGAGCTGGCCGATCGACACCGCGGCCAGGTGGGCCGAGGTGTCGTCGCCC
>DASYRY010000074.1:0-8569 GCA_036004025.1 Candidatus Polarisedimenticolia bacterium
AATCGGGGGATGCATGAACTTTTGACGCGCCATTCCGTAGTTAGGGTTGGGCCAGGAATCGTCATGGCCCACCCATAGTCCATCTCGTGCAAGCTCTTGAATCGGAGGAGGGGTAGTGCCATGGCCGCAAGCACACGGCGAGGGCGGCGCCGCTGGGTCTGGATCATCGTAGCTCTCGGAATTCTTGCTCTCGGAGGGGGGGCCGCCGCCTTCAAAGGAGCGAGCGCCCGGAGCAAGCAGACGCTGACCGCCGACGCTCTGGACCTAAGGATCGGCAAGTCGGAGACCGCCGACATCCAGGTGACGGTCAACGAAGTGGGGACCATCGAGCCGCTGGTGAAGGTGGACGTGAAGTCGACGCTATCGGGGAAAGTCACCGAGCTGCTGGTGAAAGAGGGGGTCAAGGTGCGGCGGGGTCAGGTGCTGGCCCGCGTAGAGCCGGACGTGAACCAGGCACAGACCCTCTCCGAAGTTCGCACCGGCTTGACGCTCGCGGACATCCGCGCGAGGGACGCGGAGAAGGATCTGCAGACGAACCAGCGTCTCTTCGAAGAAGGGCTCCTTGCGAACCAACAGCTCAAGGACTACCACGTGCGCTTCGATACCGCCAAGGAAAACCTCGAGGCGGCCCGGACGAAGTCCCGCATCCTTGTCGAGAGCGGGATCCCCCTGGAAGGGGAGATTTCGACCTCGCAGCGGGTCAACATCGTCTCCCCCATGGACGGGACCGTGGTGAAGAGAAACGTGGAGGTCGGCCAGACGGTGACCTCGGGAGTCTCCTCCTTCAACGAGGGGACCCCGCTCTATACGGTGGCCGACGTCGGCTCGATGCTCATCAAGGCCTCGATCAACGAGGTGGACATCGGACGAGTGCGCCTAGAGATGCCGGTGATGATCACGGTGGATGCCTTTCCCTATCGTCGCTTCGAGGGCAGGGTGACCCATATCTCTCCCGCCGCGCGGCTCAAGGAAAAGGTGAAGGTGTTCGACGTCGAAGTCACCCTCAAGGAGCAGGTCGAGGATTTCCGCGCCGGCATGACCGCCAACATCGAGGTCCGAGGCGACAAGGTCGACTCGGTGCTCAGCGTTCCGGTCGAGGCCATCTTCAAGAAGAAGGACCACGAAGTCGTATACGCGCTCAAGAAGCCCTTCGACGGCGCCAAGCCCGGCGAGAAAGAGCCCAAGAAGACCCGCTCGGGCAAGCTGGACGTCTCGGACGTCTGGAAGCGGTTTTTCGAGGAGAAGGAAGTGAAGGTCGGCCTGGTGAGCCTGGAGAAGGCCCAGGTGCTGGATGGATTGAAAGAGGGGATCGAGGTTGCGCTTGAAGACCCTACCAAGCCCCGCCAGGTGGATGAGAATCAGTAAAGAGGTGCCCGCCGTGCCCGAAGCCGCCTTGCCCGCCTCTCACGCGGCGGAGCCGATCATCCAATTGACCGACGTGCACAAGGTCTACGGCAGCGGAGAGGACGAGGTCCGCGCCTTGAACGGGATCAGCCTGACGCTGGATCCTGGGGATTACGTGGCGATCATGGGTCCCTCCGGATCCGGAAAGTCGACCTTGATGCACATCGTCGGATGTCTGGACGTTCCCACGGAGGGGGAGTACGCCCTCGCCGGAAGACCCGTTTCCCAGCTCTCACCCCGCGCCTTGGCCCGCGAGCGCAACCGTCGCGTGGGTTTCGTCTTTCAGAGCTTCAACCTCCTGCCTCGATCCAGCCTGGCTCGCAACGTGGAGCTGCCGCTGCTGTATGCGGGAGTCGGACGCGTGGAGCGGCGGGAGCGGGGGCTCGCCGCGCTGGCGAAGGTCGGCCTGGCCGAGCGCGCCAAGGCGCTTCCGTCCCAGCTCTCGGGAGGCCAGCGCCAGCGTGTCGCCATCGCCAGGGCTCTGGTCAACGATCCCTCCATCGTCCTCGCGGACGAGCCCACGGGGAACCTGGACTCGAAGACCGGCCAGGAAATCCTCGCGCTCTTCGGGGAGCTGCACACCCAGGGCCACACGGTCATCCTGGTCACGCACGATCCCAACGTGGCCTCGCGGGCCGGCAAGATCGTGCACATCGTCGATGGCAAGGTCGCCAACGGAGCCGGGGCGTGACGCTGAGGGAGTCGATCATCGACGGCCTCGCGGACGTGCGGGCCCACAAGCTGAGGACCTTCCTGCAGACGCTGGGAGTGATCCTGGGAGTGGGGTCGCTCGTGGCGGTTCAAGGCCTGGTCGACTCGGGGAGGCGGCAGGCGACGAAGTTCTTCGATGAGTTCGGCGGGCTCACCAAGGTTCTGGTGGTGAACCGGCCCCTCAAGCAGACGCTGGTCACGGCGAAGCAGCTCGCGAGCGCCGGGCTGACCTGGAGTGATGCGGAGGCCATTCGGAGCGACGTACCCAACACCACGCTGGTGGATCCCATCGCCACGGACGAGATGATGATCCGATACGGCGATTACGAGCGTCGCAATGACATCTCGGGAGCGACACCCGATTACTCGGCGGTCTACAAGTTCTATCCCGCCAAAGGGCGGTTTCTGATCGCCGCCGACATGGCCTCGCAGGCGCGGGTGTGCGTGCTCGGCGATACGGCGGCCCGCCGCTACTTCGGAAACGAGGATCCTCTCGGAAGGATCCTCACCATCGGCGATGTCGGCTTCAAGGTCGTCGGGGTGATGAAGCGCAAGGAGTTCTTCTTCGGCGACGGCGACCACAACGCCCTCGAGTGGATGAATCGCGAGACCTATATTCCCCTGACCTCGCTGTACGCGCGGTTCACCGGCGACGATCGCAAGCGCGTTCAGTACATCAACGTCATCGTGGACAAGGTGGAGAACAACCCGAAGGCGGCTTCGGCCATCGAGGCCGTCCTGAGGCGGCGCCACGGAGGCGTTCGGGATTTCGAGGTCATCAACCGCGCGGAACGGCTGCGCCAGCGCGCCGAGCAGAATCAGATGTTCAACACCGTCTTTCTGGTCTCGGGAATCGTCTCCCTCCTGGTGGGCGGTATCGTGATCATGAACATCATGCTCGCTTCCTTCCGCGAGAGGATTCGCGAGGTCGGGGTGCGCAAGGCCATGGGAGCGAGGGGCATCGATATCGCCATCCAGTTCCTGGTGGAATCGATCCTGGTGACGGTCATCGGGGGGAGCCTGGGACTCGGGCTAGGCGTAATCTTTGCCCAGATCATCTCCAATCTCCTCGGCCAGCCGGCAGTCATCACCATGCAGATGGCGGTCATCTCCGTGGCCGCATCCGTGAGCGTGGGGTTGTTTTTCGGACTCTATCCCGCGGTGAAGGCGTCAAGGCTGAATCCCGTGGAAGCGCTGAGGTACGAATGAATCCTTGGGAAACCGTGCGCACGGTCCTCGGCGAAATCCGGCACCACAAGATGCGCTCCGCCCTGACGCTGCTGGGAATCATCCTGGGAACGCTGTCCATCACCGTCATGACCTGCCTGCTCCAGGGAGTCGTGGAAACCGTCTGGTCCGGCTTCGCCGACATCGGCTACGACGGGGTCGTCCTGGTCATGAACCGGCAAGCCAGGGATCTGACCGAGGCCGCGGTGTTCGCCCGCTCCGAGGGCCTGCAGCCCGAGGACGCGGACATCTTGCTCGAGCGTGCCAAGCTTGTCTCGTCGGTGGCCCCCATGGATTTCTACGAGGACATCGTGCGGCGCGGAGACCAGGAGCGCAAGGCGCGCATCACGGGGGCGACCCCCTCCTATCCTTACGTGCGGAACCGCGCCATGGAATCCGGCCGCTTCATCAACGAGGCCGACACTCGAGCTTACGCCCGCGTCTGCGTGCTCGGCTACCGGCTGAAGACCCGCCTCTTCGGCAGCGAGGATGCGGTGGGTCAGACTCTCAGCATCGGATCGCGCCGCTTCACGATCGTCGGGGTGGGAAAGAAGCTCGGGAACATGTTCGTGGACGACGATGACTTCATCCAGGAGATGGAGGGGCTTTACATGCCTCTCACCACGCTGCGAAAGTTCTACAGTGGCGAAGACGGTCCGCTGGCGGTCATGGCGGTGAAAACCAGCCAGGTGGAGAGGCTCGGCGACCTCAAGTCAGAGGTGGAGGCCTCGTTGAAGATCGCCCACCGGGGAGCCCAGGACTTTCGAGTCATGAACATCGCGGAGGAGATCCTCCGGGCGAGGCAGCAGACCGGCGAGCAGATCCGAAGCTGGCAGATCGTCCTGGGAGCGATCGCGGGAATCTCCCTGATTGTAGGAGGCATCGGGCTCATGTCCGTCCTGCTCATCTCGATTGGCGAGCGCCTCTACGAGATCGGACTGCGCAAGGCGATCGGCGCGACCCAACTCGAGGTCTTCCTGCAATTCCTCGCCGAGTCGGTCGTTCTCTCCATGATCGGAGGCGCGCTCGGCGTTGCCGGAGGCGTCGGCATCACGTTGTGGGCCGGGCAGTTTTTCCCTTCGGGGCTTCCGATTCAGCCGGGCGGCCTCGCCATCGCCCTGGGGACGGCCCTCGCCCTCGGCATCCTCTACGGCATCTATCCCGCGCTCATCGCCTCCCGCCTCGAGCCCGTCGAAGCGCTGCGCTCCGCGGCGTAGCCCAAAGAATCCCGGATCAAGAGATGGCCTGCGCGCCCGCGGCGAGCCCGGGATCGCCGGGATCCCGGCCGTACACGGGATCCTTGCCGGGAGTGAGGATCTCGGAGTAGGAAGGAGATCGCAGGTCCCCGGGAAGATCGATCGGGATGCTGGGCTCGAAGCGGTGTCGCGAGAGAAACATCCTGCCGGCGTAGCCCGTGAAGATGTACTTGACGTTGTTCCAGAGCATCCAGAAGCTCTGGGCCGGACAGGCCTTCCAGATGCCGTTCTGGACGACGTAACGTGGATCCCAGTAGAGCTGGATGCCGGCGCCGGTCATGATGCGGGCCAGATCGCGCTCGGAGAGGTGCTTGGTCCTGACGTTGGGGATGAAGCCGTTGTAGCGGTCCAGGTCGTCGGAGTTGGTGACCAGCCCCTGCTCCAGGAGCTGACGGCGAAGCTCGGTCTTCGGATAAGGAGTGAGGCACTGGACGATGCCGTGGTCCACTCCGATGCTCTTGACGTAGCGGTAGGTCGCGCGGACGTCCTCCTCGCGGTCGTCGGGGTTACCGACGATGAAGCCGCCGATCACGATGATTCCGGCATCCCGCAATGCGCGCACCACCTTTCCTGTCCTGCAGGCCTGCTTGCTCTTCCCCAGCACTTTGAGATTGCGCTCGTCGCCGCTCTCGATGCCGAGGAAGACCATCTTCACGCCGCCCCGCGCCATCGCCTCGGCGATCTCCAGGTCGGCGGCGATCGGGAAGACGCTCGCCTGCATCACGATGAACAGGTCGTTGACCCGCTCCTGCTCGAAGCGCAGGCAAAGCTCTTTCAGGCGCGGCCCGTCGAGGGTGACGTTGTCGTCCACGTAGAGGACCCCTCGCGCGCCCCGCGCCTTGATGGCCCGAAGATCGGCCACCACCTGGTCGTCGGGATAGAGACGGAAGGTCTTGCCGTACATCCGGCGGATGCTGCAGAAGCCGCACGGCATCGTGCAGCCCCGACTCGTCTCGGAGACGTCGAAGGGGCGGCCCATCCAGAGAAAATCTCCCGAGACCCTGCCGGCTCGCTGGGGCGGCCGGATTTCCTCCAGATCCAGCAGGGGGGCGGGTGGATTGTGGCGGTACTCCCCGTCGCGACGATACGAAAGCCCCGCAATCGAGTTCAGATCGCCATGAGCTCCCAGCGTTCCAACCAGGGAGTTGAAAACCGTCTCGCCTTCCCCGCGCACGACGAAATCGAAGAGGCGCCGGTCGTATCCTTCGCCGATCTCCTTCCACATGATGGTCGCGTGGTAGCCGCCGAGCACTGTAATGACGTCGGGCTTCATGGCCTTGCAGACCGCGGCGGTCTTGCGGGCTGATCCGATCTGGAAGGACATCGCGGAGATGCCGACCAGGTCGGGGGAGAACACCCGCATCTGATGCTCCAGCGCCTGCGCGGCGCGCCGACGGTGCTTGACCAGATCCAGAATCCTCACCTCGTGACCTCCATCGAGGTTGCCCGCGAGGCAACAGAGCGCCAGATTGGGCAGCTCCATGATGTGGTCGAAGCAGGACGCGGAGTCGGGCATGGCGACGAGGAGGATTTTCATGGGCAGGTTCCTTTCTCACGGACGCGAGCGATCAGTTCCACCAGTTTCGATACGGATTCATCCCGCGCCGGGCCGGACCAGGTTCCGCAGGGTCTTCCCTTGGGATCCAGGAGCGTCGCGACGGCGCCCGTTTCGGGCAAAGCGTAGGCTCTCACGAGCGCGCCCTCCCAGTCCACGAGGACGGAAATGCGCTCGGGTACTCCCTTGCGAAGCCGCTCGTTCACCTCGACCTCGGTTTTCTTTCCCTTGATGCCTCGGGCGTCCACGGCGCGCAATACCGCGAAGTCGCTCCCCGCCTTCTCCTTGATCTTCACCTCCCAGGACTTCATCCGGCGCAAGTCTGGCGGCTTGCCGTACAGGAGGAGGAGAGGCTTCCCCGTGTGACGCGCGGGAGAGTCCTCGCGCCCGTACTGATCCCTGAGCAGACTTTCCGCGGGCGAGGCGGTTCCCGAAGCCGGGGAGCCCAGGAGGAGCAGGATCGCCACGAGAAGGGTGAGCGCGGCGCGGCTCCCTACGACGCTGCCGCGCCGGGACGGGGCTCCCAGGGGTTGGAACAGAACCAGCGTGAGAGGCAGCAGTATCAACTCGCACAGAAGGCCCAGGACGAGCGTGAGTCCCGTCAACACCGCGAAGTGGACCGAGGGACGGAACGAGCTGAAGGCCCCGACGCAGAATCCGGCGGCCACCGTCACGGTCGAGAAGAGGACCGCCCGCCCCGAGCTGTCCATCATTGCCTCCAGCGCGATTTCGTAGTCGCCGTCCTTGCGAAACTCCCCACGAAATCGGTCAAGCAGATGGATGGTATTGTCATCGGTCATTCCCAAGGCGATGCTGGCGATCATGGCGGTGGGAACCGAGAGGGGAATCCCAATCCAGCCCATGAGGCCGTAGGTCATCAGAACCGGGGCGCCCGTGGGGATGGCGCCGATGAGTGCCAGTCGCAGGGAGCGGAACTGCACCGCCATGGCGGTCAGGATCACGGCCAGCGCGGGCACGAGCCCCCGGAGCTGGTTGCGTACCAGCGTCGTGGACATGTCGGACAGCACCGCGAAGTTCCCCGTGAGACTGAGGCTCCCCAACCCCGATTCGGCCGCCGCGCCGCGGATCCTCGCGAGCAGCTTCTGGGAGGCGCTCGTATTCAGGGCGGTGACGCGGGTGGCCACGCGAAGGGTTCGTCCGTCGGCACTGACGAAACGCGCCATCTCTCCTCCGGCCTGTTCTTTCAACAACTCCCGGATCTCCTCGAGCTCGCTGCGGGAGTCGGGACCTTCGGGCAGCCGGCCGAACGCATCGTCTCCTTGGTGAAGCGCGCGATTCACCCGCGCGATGAGGTCGGGGTAGCCCGTCACCTTGCGCACGCCGGGCATGGCGCGCACCGAATCTTCGAATCGGGCCAATACTGCCAAGGCGTTGGGATCCTCCCAGGACGCTCCGCGCACGAGAATCTCCAGGGAATTCACCCCGGTCAGATGATGGTCGATGAACTCCGTGGCCCGGGAGAGGGGACTGTCGGGGCGGAGCGAGTGGAGGAGATCGGTCTCCGTCCGGATGCGGAAGATGCCGAGCAGAGCAAGCCCCAGGATCGCCACCGAAGAGACGGTGGCGAGGGCCAGATGCCGGCTGGTGGCGCGGGTGATCTTTCGCAAGAAGCCCTCGATCGGACCGGGTCGAAACGTCGTGGTCACCCTCGGTGGGAAATCGGGAAGCAAGTCGATCAGGAGCGGCGCGAGGGTCATGGTGAGCAGATACGAGATCATCACGCCCGCCGCGGTGAACAATCCGAAGTCACGGATGGCGGGATAGGGGAGCGTGACGAGCGTTCCGAAACCGATGGCTGTGGTGAAGGACGCATTGAAGGAGGGAACTCTGGAATGCCGGAAGGCCTGCTCCAGGGCTTGCCTCCGGACCAGGCCTTCGGCCCGCCCTGCCAGATGGTGATTCAAGAGGTGGATGCTTTCGGCGACCGACACCACCAGAATGACCGGGGTGATGAGGGCGGTCACCGGATTCAGGGATCGACCCGCGGCGCCGTAGAGACCCAGCGTCCAGAGCAGGGATAAGGTCACGACCCCGATCGGAATCAGCATCCCCGAGGGGTGGCGGTAGAGGAAGAGCGTGAAAAGAGCCAGCAGGCCGAAGACGAGCGGGATGAAGATTCGTTGATCGCGCCTCACGTATTCGGCGACGTCCACCTTCTCCACCGGGATCCCCGCGACGTGGACCTCCATCCCCCTGCCGAGGCGTGCTGCGAGAGCCCTGACCTGGCGGACGAGGCCTGCGCGGTAGTCCGCCCTCCCTCCCGAGCGCTCCACATCGATCAGCACCGCGGCCGACTCGCCGTCTTCCGAGACGATCAAGCTGCCGAACAGAGGATGGGATGCGAGCCTGCGCCCCAGCTCCTCCGGTCGCCATTCTCCCTGGCGCACCTTTTCGA
>DASYRY010000075.1:0-3751 GCA_036004025.1 Candidatus Polarisedimenticolia bacterium
CTCGAAGGGAGATTCAGGTTGTGCACTTCATACCCGACCTTTGCAAGCTCCCGCTCGAGACCTTGCATCGATCGGGCCGTGCGACCAAGGCCATGGACAAGAAAGACAGATTCATGTCCGCTCGAATGGTCGCCGGAGGCAAGCGCCACAGCCGGGGAGACTATGGGCGTCATCATGCACACCGCCGCAGTCATCATGGTCCGAAAGCGTCTTCTCACCGCAGCTACCGCACTCCGAAGGAAATGCCATGTCCCCTGAATCACTCTGTTGCACATTCTCGTCTCGGTCTGGCTAAACAGAGTTCTAAGGATCTGCGTTATCCGATATGACTGCAAGTCGCTCGGTCATGAGATTTCGTGCTGCGAGAGTCGGGAAGAGCCAAGCCCCTAGGGCTACAATTTGGGACCATCTCGATCTCCAAAGTCACTTGGCTGGGGTGGAGCGGCGCGCTTGGGTGCGAATATACGCCGGGCTCGAATCGCTAGGCAAGCGGGGGAGGTGCTCGACGTGGCTTTGCTTCGTCTGAGGCGAGTCAGGGCTCGTCGCGATTCGCACCACGAATCTCAGCTCCTGCCCCCTGACCTTTCCCGTGATCTCCCAGCAACCCGCGGTCGGGAAGTTGATCCCCGCCAGCATGAAGGACTTCAAGTCGTCATTGGTCCCGCAAGTCACCCCACAGGACGGAATGCTGGGAGCCGCACCATCCAGCCGTCTCGCACTGACTTTGAGGCCTGGCTGCGGATTCGCCTCACACTGGTAACCTTCCCGAAACCAGAAGAGCTTTTGTCCCAACTCCTCCTCGCGGGAGAGGTTCCAGGTTCCATCGCTCGGCAGGATCGTCCAAAGCCTTTTCGTACCGAACCAGAATCTCCCCGCCCAACCCGGCTTTTCAGGGTAAGGCTGGGGCGGCACGAAAGGTGTCGGAGTAGGAAGCGTCACCGGGCAGGGAGGAATGGTGGGCTCGGTCGGCGTGGTCGTGCCTGCGAGCAGCACGAAGAGAAACACGGTGAGGAGTCTCATATCTCGTACCTCCTCCTAATTCTTCACGCTTCCGGGATTTCTCCACCGATCGTGCAGCTCCCGGACCGCATCCTGCCAATGAGGATAGCGGAACGTGAAGCCTTCGCGCAGGAGTCGGCCCGGTACGACGCGCCGGCTCTTCAAGACAAGCTCCGTCTCGGAGCGCATGAGGAGTGCTCCAATCTCGAGCATCCACCGGGTCGAAGGCAGGGCCAGGATCGTGCCCCACTCCCGGCGCAGCGCCGCCATGAAATCCCGGTACGGCAGCGGGTTCGGCGAGGCCACGTTGACCGCGCCTTCCATGCTCTTGCGCTCGACGAGAAAACAGATCGCTCGAATGAAATCCGCCTCGTGAATCCACGACACGAACTGGCGGCCACCCCCCGCATTCCCCCCGAGCCCCCGGCGCACCAGCGTCACCAGGGTGTCGAAAACACCACCACGATCGGGACTCATGATCATCGCCGATCGGAGCTTCACCTTACGTGTCGCGCGCGTCACCGCCGCCTCGTCGAGCGCCTTCTCCCACTCCGTCGCCACCTGGATGCTGAAACGCCAGGTGTCGGGAGCCCCGGGCTCCGAGCCTCCGATCGCCCCCGAGTCCTCGTCGTGGGGCGCGCCGAACGTGTGAGCGTAGATCGTGGCGGTGCTGGCCTGGAGCCAGAGAGGTGGAGGCTTGCTCGCCCCGGCGATGGCACGTCCCACCGCGCCCACCGACACGATGCGGGAGTCAAGAATCTCGTGCCTGTTCTGCGGCGTGTACCGACAATTGACGGAGCGACCCGCCAGGTTGATCACGACGTCCGCGCCGTCGAGCTCGCGCACCCACTCGCCCGTGGCGGCCGGATCCCAGCGCACCACGCGCCACGGCGCCGGCTTGGGGTTTCTGCCCAGGACGACAACCTCGTGGCCGTCGCCATGGAAGGCGCGAGCCAGGACCGTTCCAACCTGGCCTGTGCCACCTGGGATCACCATCTTCATGTGGTCGGCTCCCTCTTAGGAGGGCTCGGGTCGCCGATGAGGGCGTGCTGCCTCAGACTATACCCTCCGCGTGGAAAACGAGGCAAGGCGGGTGCGGGACGAGGCGCGCCTTCCGGTGGCCGATCCTTGACGTCTCTCCCGGCGCCCTGCTAGATTCCTGCGTCATGAAGCTCAACTTTCTCGGCGCCACCCGGACCACGACCGGCTCCATGTACCTGCTGGAGATCAACCAGAAACGAATCCTTCTGGAGTGCGGGCTCTATCAAGGCAAGCGCGCCGAGTCGATCGCGCGGAACACCGGATTTCCCTTCGATCCGGCCGGCATCGACACGGTGGTGCTCAGCCACGCCCATATCGATCACACGGGAAATCTTCCGAACCTTTGCAAGAGGGGCTTCAACGGAGACATCCACTGCACCTTCGCGACCCGCGACCTGGCCAGCATCATGCTGGTGGACTCCGCGCACATCCAGGAGGGGGACGCGCGCTTCCTCTCGAAGCATCTGGCGCGCAAAGGACAGCCTCCGGTGGAGCCGCTCTACACCTCCGAGGACGCCGAGAAGGCGATCCGCCAGTTCGTCACCATCGGATACGACCGACCCCAGAGCCTGACCCAGGGAGTCACGCTCACGTTTCGCGACGCGGGGCACATCCTCGGATCCGCGCAGGTGATCCTGGATCTCGAGGAAGGGGGACGGAAGCTGCGGTTCCTGTTCACGGGAGATCTGGGGCGCGGCAACGACCCGATCCTGCGCGACCCCGATCCGGTGGACGGCGTGGACGTCCTGCAGATCGAGAGTACCTACGGCACGCGCGAGCACGAGGACAAGACGGAGGCCAAAGGCCAGGTTCTCAGCCTCGTGGTGCAAACCCTCAAGAACCAAGGCAAGGTCATCGTTCCCGCCTTCGCCATCGGCCGGACCCAGCAGTTCGTCTACGAGCTACACCAGCTCATGCGGGCTCACCAGATGCCGGCCGTGCCGACCTACGTGGACAGCCCTCTGGGCGTGAACGCCACCGAAATCTACCGGCTTCACCCCGAGTGCTTCAACCCGTCGATCTACCGCTTCCTGCGGGAAGTCGCCAACCCCTTCGAGATGGAGAACCTGACCTACATTCGCGACGTGGCGCAATCCAAGAAGCTCAACGACTTGAAAGGCGCCGCCATCATCATCAGCGCTTCTGGGATGGCCGAGGCGGGGCGCATCTTGCACCACCTGAAGAACAACGTGGGCGATCCGCGCAACCTGATCCTGTTCATCGGCTATAGCGCCGAGAACACGCTCGGCGCCGCCTTGATGGCCGGCAAGAATCCGGTCAACATCTTCGGAGAGCCGCACGTGGTGAAGGCCAAGGTCGCCTCTGCCGATTTTCTCTCCGGCCACGCCGATCGCAGCGAGCTGCTGGACCACGTCGAGAAGCGCATCACCGGAAACCTCCAGAAGATCTGCGTGGTCCATGGCGAGGAGAACGAAGCGCAGGGACTGGCGGAGGCCCTCCGCACGCTTCGGCCCGGCGCGAAGGTCCTCGCGCCCGAGCGCGGGCAGGCCGAGGAGCTCTGATCCCCATGCCGCCGCATCCGCTCGCGGGGAAGGAAGCTCCTCCGGAGATCCTGATCGACCCCACCCGCCTCGAGGTCGACTACTACGCCCTGCGACCCGACGCTGCCGACCCGCGCCAGCAAGTCAGCTTCGGCACCAGCGGCCACCGCGGCACTCCCTCCGACGGCACGTTCAACGAGGCGCACATC
>DASYRY010000076.1:0-1705 GCA_036004025.1 Candidatus Polarisedimenticolia bacterium
CAACGAGGATTTCGCCGCGCTCTCCCCCGAGCTCGTCGACCACCTGGCGCGGCGTAACGTGAAGCTCGTGGGGATCGACACCCCCAGCGTCGACCTTTTCAGCTCCAAGGACCTCCCCGCCCACCTCGCCTGCCTGCGTCATGAGATGGCTATCCTGGAGGGGCTGGTCCTGCGGGAAGTCCCCGAGAGCATCTACGAGATCATCGCGCTGCCTCTCAAGCTCGAAGGCTTCGACGCCTCCCCCGTCCGCGCCATCCTCCGGGTCATTCCCTAGTCCCGTAGGGGAGACCCGCGATCTCAGTCGGGTCGAATGGGCGGGAATCGCGGAGCGAGCCGCGAAACCTGGGCCAGCGTGCCGGAGGCCTGCTCAGGAGGTCGGCGACCGGGATCCGAAGACTAGTCGATGGACGCGATGATCTTGAGCTCGATGGCGATGGGAGTCGGCAAGGCCGTCACTTCGAGGGTGGTGCGCGTGGGACGGTGGGTCGGGAAATATTCGGCGTAGAGCCGGTTGAACGCGGGGAAATCCTGCTTCATGTGTGTGAGAAAGACCGTGACGTCCACGATCCGATCCCACGAAGACCCGGCGTCCTCGAGGATGGTCCTGACGTTCTCGAAGACGGAGCGGCACTGCGCTTCGATGTCGTGGGCGACGACGTTTCCCTCTTCGTCCAGGGTCACGCCCGGGATTTCCCGGCTGCCCCGCCGGCGCGGCCCGATTCCCGAGAGAAAAAGCAGGTTCCCGGCGCGGCGGGCATGGGGGTAGGCTCCCACCGGCTCCGGGGCCCTCGGGCTGATGATGGCGTCGTCCGGGATCATTTCGAGCCCTCTGCGGGCACGTCGATCGGGAACTGGATGCAGATGTTGCGAGGCTCGGTGAAAAAGCGCAGCGCCTCCACGCCTCCTTCCCTTCCGACGCCGCTGTTCTTCATTCCTCCGAAGGGAACCCTGAGATCGCGCAGCATCCAGCAGTTGATCCAGAGCGTGCCGGAGTGGATCTTCTCCGCCATCCTGTGCGCTCGGGGGAGGTTGTGGGTCCAGAGGCTGCCCGTCAGACCGTAGGGGGTGCTGTTGGCGAACGTCACAACCTCGTCCTCCGTGTCGAACGGCGTGACCGTGACGACCGGCCCGAAGATCTCTTCCTGGTTCACCCGGCTGTCGACCGGGAGACCCGTGATGATCGTCGGCTCGACGAAGAATCCCTCCCGGCAGCGCTCGGGCAATCCCTGGGGCGGGCGGCCTCCGCACAGGATCCGGCCGCCATCGCTTCGTGCCTGGTCGAGGTAGGTCGCAACCTTGTCGATCTGGGCGCGCGACACCAGGGCTCCATGGTCGGTCTCCTCCTCGAGTGGATCGCCCAGCTTGAGCGCTCGGGTCGCCTTCACGAATCGCTCCACGAAAGGGTGGAAGGCGGAGCGCTCCACGAAGATCCTCGAGCCGCTCAGGCAGAGCTGGCCCTGGTTGTCGAAGGATGCGTGGACGCTGGCCGGCACCACTTCGTCCAAGGGAGCGTCGGCGAAGATGATGCTGGGGTTCTTCCCTCCCAGCTCCAGGGCCACCTTCTTGAACATGGGAGCGCAGGTGACGGCGATCTCGGCCCCCGTGCGCGTCCCTCCGGTGAAGGAAATAGTGCTTATCTTCGGATGGGCGGTGATCGCCGAGCCCACCTTCGGGCCGGTGCCGTGCACGATGTTGAGAACGCCGC
>DASYRY010000077.1:0-2608 GCA_036004025.1 Candidatus Polarisedimenticolia bacterium
CGGAGTCCCTGCCCCAAACTCCGAATCGGCGGGTCCGTATCTTGCCGTGTCGCTCGAGGACACCGGGATCGGCATCCCCCGCGAGCACCTCGACCGCATCTTTGATCCTTACTTCACCACCAAGGAGGCAGGGAAAGGAACCGGCCTGGGTCTCTCCGTCTCCAACGGGATTATCAAGAATCATGGCGGCTGGATCGACGTCGAGAGCCAGGAAGGAAAGGGGAGCCGTCTCACGGTCTACCTGCCGGTCCAGGGCGTGGGCTCGCTTCCATCGCAATGCGTGGAGGGAAGGAGCGGATGAGCCTTCAGGCGAGGGTCATGGTGGTCGAGGACGAGGAGGAGATGCGGCTGCTCCTGCAGGAGGAGCTCACGCTGGCGGGACACAGCGTGCTCACTTCCGATACCGGCTTCATGGCCCTCGAATGCTTGGAGCATTCCCAAGTGGATCTGATCGTGACGGACGTGATGATGCCGGGGATGAGGGGAGATGAGCTTCTGGCGAAGGTCCGCTCGCGCATGCCGGACCTGCCTGTCGTCATCATCACCGCTTTCGGGAGCGTCGATGCCGCGGTGGCCGCTGTGAAGGCAGGGGCCTACCACTATCTGGTCAAGCCCTTTTCCATGGAGCAGCTTCGGGTGACGGTGGACAATGCCCTTCGGGAGCGGCGCCTGTGGAACGAAGTCCGCGAGCTGCGCGAGGCTCTGGGACAGGCGAAGTCGGGCGTGGTGGCTGAGAGCTCGGCCATGAAGGAGGTCTTGAGCCTCATCCTGCGCGCGTCCCCCGCCGACAGCCCGGTGATCCTGCTCGGGGAGAGCGGCACGGGGAAAGAAACCCTTCCCGGTGCGGCTGCTCCTCGCGGAGATCCAAGGAGCCACGGCTGAGATCCTCCGCCATTCGGAGAGATCGGCCGGAACCGATCCCTCCTCGAATGGAGGCTAACCGGTTCCGGACGGTCAGGCTCGCGAAACTACGCTGGGTGACCTCGTAGGGGCGAGCACGTCTTTTTAGCGCGCTGTTCTTGCACCTCAGAACGGATGGCCGCGGCAAGGCAGGACCAGCGCTTGTAGATAAGGAATAACCCCCAGGCGCTCGAGAACGAGAGATTGACGCTCGACTCGGAAGAGCACGGAGGAATCCATGAAGGAACCGTTCTCGAGAAAGCCAGGGGGGTCCTCCCGTAGCGGGAGGGCCCTCGTCGTTTCGGGAGGGAGGCCGGAAACAACTCTCGACCAGGCATGCGACCTGCGCTCTCGGTACACGCTGGAGCGGCCTGTCTTGTTGGCAGCACTCGAGATTGGCTGGGCTCTGCGGGAGCCTCGGGAGGGCAATGCGGCCGGCTAACGCTCTGCCAGGCCTCGGGCCTGCCTGAGCACCGCGGCCACGGTCGTCGGAGTGGGAGCCTCGCAGTAGAGACGAAGGACCGGCTCGGTTCCCGATTGTCGGAACAGAACCCACCCGTTCTCGCCGAGCAAGAGCTTCAGTCCGTCCAGGCGATTCACGCCGGTCACTCGCAATCCTCCGATCCGCTTCGGCACGGCGGAGGCGAGCTCGAGGATCCTGCGCTTGCCCTCTTCCGGTCGGCTGGGCACATCGATTCGATCGTAGGCGAATCGCCCATAGTCCTTCTCCATGCGAGCGACCAGGCCGGAAAGAGGCAGATCCGACAGAACCATCGCTTCCAGCAACAGAAGCGAAGAGAGGAGTCCGTCCCGTTCGGGAATGAAACCCCGGAAGCCGAAGCCGCCGCTCTCCTCTCCTCCCAGCAGGATTTCCTTCTTTCGAAGGAGCGCGGCGATGTGCTTGAACCCGACCGGCAGGTCGTAGAAGGTCAGCCCATGCCGGCGTGCAATTCTCTCCATGCGAAGCGTGCCGGCGAAGGTCTTGGCGATGCCTCCTGTCTCACCGCGCACCTCGATCAGGTGCTGGGCGAGGATCGGCAGAAGGGTGAGCGGGGAGAGATAGCGTCCTTTCTCATCGCAGGCGGCCATTCTGTCGGCGTCGCCATCGGTCGCGAAACCAGCAGCGGCTTTCGCCCGCCTGGCCTCGCGCATCAAGTCGACGAGGTTTTTGGGCAGCGGCTCGGGATGGGATCCTCCGAACAGGGGATCCATCCTGGCGCGCAGCGTGATGACTTTCGACCGGCCGCCCTGGAGCATCTCCTGGAGGAGCGAGCCCCCCATGCCGTGCATCGAGTCCTGGAGGATCTTCAGGCGCGCGCCACGGATGTCCTTCAACGAGACCCGCTCCTTGACCGCTTTCAGGTAGGAGGGGAGGAATGAAGGATGCGTGGCGAGATCCTCCTCTTCGGTAGGTCCCGGATCGGTGGCGGGAATCCCGCGTGAGATTCTCTCCGTCTCCTCCGGATCGAGGGTCCCGCCGTCGGAGCTCTTGAGCTTCAACCCGTTGTACTCGGGCGGATTGTGGCTGGCGGTAATCATGATTCCAAGAGAGGCGCCGGCCGTGACGACTCTCCAGGAGAGCGCAGGCGTGGGGAGGGGGGAAGGACTGACCACCGGGACGAAGCGTTCGGCGGCAAGACGCAGAGCTACTTCTCTCGCGAAGCGCCCGGAGAGGAACCGGCCGTCGAAGCCAAGGACCACGGGTGAG
>DASYRY010000078.1:0-2207 GCA_036004025.1 Candidatus Polarisedimenticolia bacterium
GAACACCGTCTTGCCCGCCTCTTTGAGCGACAGGATGATGTCGCGGACCTCGCGGCGGCCCACCGGATCCAATCCGGACATCGGCTCGTCCAGGATGATGAGCTCCGGGTCGTTGATGAGCGCCTGGGCCAGGCCGATCCGCTGGAGCATCCCTTTCGAGAACTTTCTAAGCTGGCGATCGCGCCGGTTCGCGAGACCCACCCGCTGCAGCAGCTCGTCCGTCTTCTTGCGACGCAGCGCGCGCGGCATGCCGAAGAGCCGCGCGTAGAAATCGAGGAACTCCTCCGCCGTGAGATAGTCGTAGAAGTAGGGATTCTCGGGCAGGAAGCCGAGCCGCCTCTTCACGGCGACGCTTCGATGGTCCTCCCCGAAGATCCGGATCCGTCCCGAGTCGGGGTGGATCAAATCCATGATCAGCTTGAGGGTGGTGGTCTTTCCCGCTCCATTGGGCCCTATGAACCCGAAGATCTCCCCCTGTTCCACGGTGAAGCTCAGATCGCGGAGGATCCAATACTTGCGCAGGGACAGATTCGCACGGTAGCTTCGAGCGAGATGCGAGACCTCGAGGACCGCGGGCATCGTCTCCCCTATTCCGGCGGCGCCTTGGAGAGGAGCTCCGTGTAGAGCTCCTCCTGGCGGCGGACCATGACGTCGATGTCGAATTCCTCCACGCTGCTTCTGCCGCGCTCTCCCATGATCCTGGCCGTGTCCCGGTGCGTCAGGAGCCAGGCGATCCGCTCGGAGAGCGTCTCGACATCATGGGGCTCCACCAGGAATCCGGTCTCCCCTTCGAGCACGGCTTCCGGAGTTCCATCCACCCGCGTGGCGATCACCGGCAATCCCGCGGCCATCGCCTCCGGAACGACCCGGGGGAGTCCCTCCCACAAGGAAGTGAGAACGAGGAGATCGAGATTCTTGAAGAGGCTCGGAATGTCCCTCCGCCACCCCAGGAGATGAAATCGGCCGGTGAGACCTTGCCGGCGCACCGCTTCTTCCACCTCGGTGCGCAGCTCTCCATCTCCGGCCAGGATGAAGTGGGCTTCGGGCAGGCGTGCGGCGACGCGCGCCGCGGCCGAGACGAAGTCCTTAGGGGCCTTCTGCGGCTTGAGGCAGGCCACCATTCCCGCCAGCGGCGCGTGGGCGGGAATCCCCAGCTCCTCACGCAATCGTCCGGGGGAAACCCCGTTGCGGAAAGAGCGCAGGACGACGCCGCTGCGCAGGATTCGCGCCTTGTCCCTCGGAAAGATTCCGCTGCGCACTCCGGCTTCGAGATTGGCGCGGGAGACCGCCAGAAAGCGGGTCGTAAGCGGGGCCGCCGACGCCTCCAGCATCTGGAAGAGGCACCGCTTCCCGAGGGGCATGTCGGCGTGGAAGCCGAAACCGTGGATGGTGTGCACCACGTGTGGCACGCCTGCGAGGTGCGCCGCCCACCGCCCCAGGATTCCCGCCTTCGAGGAGTGGGTATGCGCCACGTCCGGCGCGATCCTCCTCAGCAGCGACACGAGCCGCAGGAAAGCGAGGAGGTCCCTCCAAGGGTGGATGTCCCGATGCAGCTCGTCAAGAAAATGGACTTCGAGATCCGGAATCGCCCGCGCCTCGAAATCCAGATAGCCACCCGATCCCGCGATCAGACTCACCTGGAAGCGCCGTCGATCCAGATGGGTGACGGTGTGCAGCGTGTTCTGCTGCGCGCCGCCCAGCTCGAGGCATGTGATGATGTGGCAGATCCGGGCCTTGCGGTGTCCGGGAGGGCTTTCCTTCACCGCCTTCTTCCTCCCGCGGCCCGCCGGGTCCCGTCGGCCAGGCGCAGCGCCGCGTCACGCCCCTGCCGCATCGCGGATTCCATCGATCCGTACTCCCAAGCCCCGAACCGACCGGTGGAGATCACGCCGTGGCGCTCCAGGATTCTGTGGACCGAAGGGAGGGCCTTCTCGCGGAAGTGATCGTAGATGACGTAAGCGGGATCGAGCACCAGCGCTTCACGCGCCACGATGCGGTCGCTGGCCCGCAGGATTCCGGCGCGCAGCAGCGCCTCCATCACGTCCTCTTCCAGCGCCGGAAGATCCACCGGCTCATCCCGCCTGCGGGCCACCTCCACGTAGAGGGAGGAGCATCCACGAGGCGCGACGCCGGAAGAGTAATTGGTGGGCGAGCCCACCCGGTAGAAGGGAAACTCATTCTCGGGGAAATAGACCCAGTGTCCGGGA
>DASYRY010000079.1:0-8375 GCA_036004025.1 Candidatus Polarisedimenticolia bacterium
AGGACTCGGACCTAGCGGAGGTCGACGGCCAGATGAGGTTCGTGCGCATCCACCGCAAGCCCCACGCCTCCCTCCCCATGAGATACCAGGCCATGCGCGGAATCTTCGTCCTGACGCGCAGGCTGCTCGCGGAGATTCCCGGAGCGACCTACTACGAGATCGATCATCAGCTCCTGCCACGTCTCCTGGAGAAGGGGGAGCGATTCTACGGCTATCTCTCGGAGGACTACACCCGGGACATGGGAACCTGGGAAAGGTACCGGGAAGTGGAGGCCTACTGCGCCAGCCTTCGGCCCGAGGGGCGCAGCGTCGAGCGATAGGTCGATTCCAGATAGCGGCGGATTCCCTCTTCGAGCCGGACGGTGGGTTTCCATCCCAATATCCGCGCGGCGCGGCGCGCGGAGAGGGCGATCTGGTAGACCTCCCCCTTGCGGGTGGGGGCGTACGCGGCCTTATCGAAATAGGGGAGCAGCCGGGCCAGGGTATCGAAGATGTCCTGATCGCTGACCTTGCGTCCCCAGCCGAGATTCAGCGTCTCGTTCTTGCCGCGCCGGAGACCGATCCGATTGGCCCGCACGAGATCCTCGACGTAGACGTAGTCCCGAGCCTTGCTTCCGTTCCCGAAGATCGTAGGACGCTCCCCGTCCCGCATCTGCCCTGCGAAGATGGCGACGACGCCGGCTTCCCCCTTGGGGTTCTGGCGAGGACCGTAGACGTTCGGATACCGGAAGATCAGGTAGGGGAAACCATAAATCCGCGAATAGAAGCGGATGCACTCCTCTCCGAGCCATTTCGAGAGACCGTAGGGGGAGAGCGGCGTGGGCGGCTGCGACTCGGCGGCCGGGATTCTCTTGGGCTCTCCGTAGATGGCGCCACCGGTCGAGGCGAAGAGAAACTTCTTGATGCCGATCTCGCCGCTGGCGAGGAGCAGCCCCGCGGTCCCCGAAACGTTCACCTCGAGGGTGGGGAGCGGGTCCCTGAGGGACCGGACCACTTCGGCGATCGCGGCGTGGTGGTTCACGACCTCCGGTTTTTCCCGGCGGAAGATTTCGCGGAGGCGCGTTGTGTTCCGGATATCGGCTTCGTAGAATCTCGCCTTCGGAGGGACGTTGCTCCGGAAGCCGGTCGCGAGATTGTCGATGACCGACACGCGATGGCCGTCTCGGAGGTAGCCCTCAACCACATGGCTGCCGATGAAGCCCGCGCCTCCCGTCACGAGGATTCTCATGCCCGCGATTATACCGAAATCATCCTTGGCCATTCGGCCGGCCGCGCGCAAGCTGCTGGCCTGGTATCGAAGGCATCAGCGCGACCTTCCCTGGAGGAGGACGCGGAACCCGTACCGGATCTGGATCTCCGAGGTGATGCTGCAGCAGACCCAGGTCGCCACGGTCATTCCCTATTACCGGAGGTTTCTCGAGAGGTTCCCCGACGTCGAAGCACTGGCGCGAGCCCGCGAGCAGGATGTGCTCGCCGTCTGGTCGGGTCTGGGGTACTACCGGAGAGCCCGCCACCTCCACGCGGCGGCGCGCGTCCTCCTGCGCGAGCACCAAGGAAGGATCCCACGAGATCTCGCGGCGCTGCGACGGCTTCCCGGGATCGGACGGTACACCGCGGGAGCGCTGGCGAGCATCGCCTTCGATCGTCCTGAGCCCGCGATCGACGGGAACGCCGAGCGGGTCCTCAGCCGTTTCCTGGCGCGCCGCGATCACGAGCTCCTGGAAGAGGTAGTCCGGAACATGATGCTCGCGGCAAGCCCCTCCCAGATTACCCAAGCGCTCATGGAGCTCGGAGCCCTGGTGTGCGCTCCCACCGCTCCCGCCTGTGGCCGGTGCCCGCTGGAAGAGAGCTGCCGGGCTCGACAACAGGGTCTCCAGAGCGAGTTTCCCGCGGCGAAGAGACGGCGTCCCAGCAAGAAGCTCGACGCCGCCGTCGCCGTGGTGCGGCAAGGAAGCGCTCTTCTGATGCTGCGCAGGGATGGCGAAGAGCTGCTGCGCGGGATGTGGGAATTCCCGGGCGATTTCCTGGAGCCCGGCGAAGAGCCGGAGGCGGGGCTGCGTCGTGTCGGTCGCGATCGGATCGGGCGGGCGATCGTCACCCGGAAGCTGATCGCAAGCGTCGAGCAGACTCTCACTTACCGGAGAGTCCGCGTCCACGCGTTCGACGCGGTCCTGGCGGAGCCCACCCCGGCGGGATGGAAGCTTCCCAGGGGAGCGCGATGGGTCTCCATGAGAACGGTCGGGAGGCTGCCGCACGGCTCCCGGACCGCCAAGCTCCTTTCGTTGCTCGCCACTCTCCCGCGGGAGAAAAAAGCAGGGAAGACCGGAGGAGGGAGAGCTTGACCGGAAAGGTGCCGCGCATCGTTACGCTCGAGATCGCCGGTCCGGCGGGCCGTCTCGAAGGGATTCTGCGGCTTCCGCCTGGAGAGCCCCGGCGCGCGGCGTTGCTCTGCCACCCTCATCCGCTCCACCAGGGCTCGATGCATTCTCCCGTCATCTTCCGCTGCGCGCGGGCGATGCACCGCCGGGATATCGCGACGCTGCGGTTCAATTTCCGGGGGGTCGGCAGGTCATCAGGAGCACACGACGACGGGCGGGGAGAGAAGGAGGACGTCCGTGCCGCCCTCGAGGAGCTCTGCGGGCGAGTGCCGGACATTCCGATCACGCTGGCCGGCTACTCCTTCGGATGCCGGGTGGGCTTCGAGGCGGCGGGCGGCGACGCGAGAGTCGATCGCCTGCTCGGGATTGGAATGCCCGTCGCCCTCGGCCCCTTCGATTTTCTCGCAGGAATCCCGAAGCCGCTGCTCCTGGTCCAGGGAGACCGTGACGAGTTCGGACCGCTGCCTGCGCTGGAGCGCCTGATTCGAAGGCTTGGAGATCGATCACGCCTGCGGGTCGTTGCTGGCGCCGACCATCTCTTTCGCGGCGAGCTGGAACGGCTGGAGGAGACGCTTTACGCGGCGCTCGAAGAATAGGATCTCAGTGGGAGACTTCCGGCTTGGGAGGCGGGACCGCGGCGAGGGTGTCGCGGCTCACGAGGTGACGGTGCGCGACGTAGTCGAAAAGCTGGGACTGGAGAAGCTTCCTTCCGCGATGCAGCCTCGACATGACGGTGCCCATCGGGATGTGAAGGGCTTTTGAGATGTCCCGATAGGACATCTCGTCCACGAGCGCGAGCATCACCACGCCACGGTATTCCGAGGGGAGAGAGGTGAGCGCATCCTCCACCTCCGAGGCCGTGACCGCATCCATGACTTCCTGCTCCGGGTTCTTGGCGCGAGCATGGGGGAAGGCCGATTCCCCCCCCGTCACGAGGATCTCGTCCAGGTCGACGTCGCCTGCCTCGGCGCCAGCCTGCTGAACCCTATTCAAGAACTGATTCTTCAGGATTCGGAACAGCCAGGCACGGATATTCGTCCCAGGCTCGAAACGGTGAAAGAAGCGAAAGGCTCTCAGATACGTGTCCTGCACCAGATCCTCGGCGTCCCTCTCGTTGCGGGTCAGGCGCAAGGCCACGCTGCGCAGCGAGCGCAGATGCGGCAGGGCCTGGGTCTCGAATTCCCCGCGCCGATCCGCGGCGCCAGGAAACGTGCCCTCCGATCGGGGTGCCGTTAACGCCTTCTGATTCATAGCCTTCCTCGATCCGAATCTTGCGTCCACCCTTGGGATGCCGAAGGGTGTGCAAAAGATTCATCGGATCTCTCCGCCGGGCCGGGAGGGCGGTGCTCAGGGTTGATCCGCAAGGCGCGCTTCGAAGATAATCGGCGCCGCTTCCTCGCTTCACCTTCTCGAGGCTTTCCGCATGGCCCTGAAGCTCTACCATTTTGAAGCCTGTCCCTTCTGCGAAAAAGTTCGCGCCACCCTGCGCCGGATGGACCTGCGCTACGAGAGCGTGGAAATCGATCCCTCGGACCGCGCCGCGGTCAAGGCGATCTCGGGTCAGAACCTCGTGCCCGTGCTCGTGGATGGAGACATGGTCGTCCACGATTCGACGCGCATCCTGCGGTACCTGGTGCAGACCTATGGCGGGGGGCGGTTCCTGCCCGACGACCCTCGATCCCGCGGCTTGATGTGGATTTTCGAGGACTACGTGGACGAGGTGCTGATTCCGCTCGTGCGCCGCGTCGGAAAGGGGACCGATGCGAGCGGGAATCCCATGGATGACGCGGGGAAAGCCCTCCTCAAGACCGAGGCTGCCCATCAATACGAATCCTTGGAGATGCTCCTCTCCACGGACGATTTCACGCTGGGCGGGCGCGTCAGCCTCGCCGATATCGCCTTGTATTCCTGTCTCTCACGGCTGGAGCTCTACTCCCCGCGGGGCATTCCGGCGGACTGCCCCAAGATCCGGGCATGGTACAGCCGGATGAAGGCCTGATCGTCCGTAGCTTCGCTTTTCCGTGAGCGCTTCACGCCCGTCATGCGACCGGTCGCGCTTCCTTCGAGGAGGAAGGGGGAGGCTTCGAGTAGGGCTCGCGCAGCGTCAACGGCTGGCGTGATCGGGCCTTGACGCGCAAGTTCAAGAGCTCCACGAAAAGGGAAAAAGTCATCGCGGAATAAATGTATCCCTTCGGCACGTGATGCCCCAGCCCGTCCGCGAGCAGGACCACTCCGATCATCAGAAGAAATGCCAGGGCCAGCATCTTGACGCTCGGATGCCGATGGACGAAATCCCCGATCGCCTTGGCGAACACCATCATCACCAACACGGCCGCCACGACCGCCGCGACCATGATGGCGATCTGGCTCACCATCCCGACGGCGGTGATCACGGAATCGAGCGAGAAGACCACGTCCAGGAGCATGATCTGGACGAGCACCGCCCAGAAGGAAGGCACGACTCTCGCGGAGCGCGCCCCTTCCTGGCCTTCCAGCTTTTCGTGAATCTCCAGCGTGCTCTTCGCGATCAGGAAGAGACCTCCCAGGATCAGCACGAGATCTCGGCCTGCGATCTCCTTTCCGAGCACCTGGAACAGGGGTCGCGTGAGTCCGATGACCCACGAGAGGGAAAGGAGGAGTAGGAGACGGGAGACCAGCGCGAGGGCGAGTCCCAGGCGGTAGGCGAGAGGCTGCCGTTCCGGCTCCAGCTTTCCGACCAGGATGGAGATGAACACGACGTTGTCGATGCCCAGAACGATCTCCAGGCCCGCGAGCGTCAGGAACCCGATCCAGGCGTGAGGATTGGCGAGAAAGTCCATGGGTGGTTAGGCCGCGACCGTCGATGGGTACGAGTCGAAGAACGACTCCACTTCCTCGAGGAAGGCGTCCACGGTAGGCAGGGAAGAGATTTTCTGTCGAAGATATCTGCCGTTGGGCAGACCGTGCGTGTACCAGCCGGTGAAGGTCCTGATCTTGTGGAGAGCGAATCTCTCCTCTTCCTGAGTCCGCAGCATCCGGAAGTGCCCCAGGATCATCTCCCGGCGATCCTCGAGGGTCACCGGCGGCGCTTCCCGCCCTTTCAGCCGCGCGGCGGTCTGACGGAAGATCCAGGGGTTGTGCATCGCTCCGCGCCCTATCATCACCCCGTCGCACCCCGTGTCGCGCCACATCGCGAGCGCATCGTCCGGATTCAGGATGTCGCCGTTGCCGCTCACCGGGATCGAGAGCGTCTCCTTGAGGCTCCGGATCCGGCCCCAGTCGGCGAGGCCGTTGAACATCTGCCGCGCGGTCCGTGCGTGCAGGGCCACGGCGTTCGCCCCGTTCGCCTCGCAGGCCCTCCCCAGGTCCAGATAGTTGCTGCGGGCCTCGTCCAGGCCTAGGCGGAACTTGACGGTTAGGGGAATGCGGAGACGATCCCGGCAGGCGCGGATGATCCCCTCCGCGAGCTTCAGATCTCCCATGAGGGCGGCGCCGGCGCAACCCTTGAGAATCTTGTTCGCGGGGCAGCCCATGTTGATGTCCACGATGTCGGCGCCCAGCTCCTGCACGAAGGAAGCGGCATCGCTCATCCGTGAGGCGTCGGATCCGTAGATCTGGATCGCCAGGGGGCGTTCTTCCTCGTGAAAGTGCATCATGCCGCGGGTCCGCTCGCTGCCGCGGGTGAGGGCCTCGGAGGAGATGAACTCCATCGACACCAGTCCCAGCCCGCCGATGCGCTTGAGGATGCGGCGGAAGTACTGGTCGGTGATCCCGGCCATGGGAGCCAGAATGAGCGGAGGATCCAGCAAGGTGTCGCCGATGCGGAAAGGCTGGCTCATGGACTCCATCCGAACGATTCTTTCGAGAGGGCGTGCCGCTTCATTCTAGCCAAAAACCACCTCTCCCGTCAGATTCCCGTCTGGAAGCCCGGCGCGCCGCCGGAGAGCCGTCGGTGCTAGAATGAACTTCGATTGCCACGAGAGCGCGGCGGGGAGGCCTCATGAACCTATCGGAAATCCAGAAAGCGCTGGTCGCTTCGGAGCTGGATGGCTGGCTGCTGTTCGATTTTCACGGATTGAACCCTATTGCGGCTAGAGTGGCGGGGCTCGCCGGGGCGCACATGATCACCCGGCGGTGGTTCGGGCTCATCCCTTCGAAAGGGGAGCCGGTCTGGCTGCACAGCGCGATCGAGGCCCACGTCTTCGCGGATTTGCCCGGCAAGAAAGTGGCCTACGTGGGATGGAGGCAGCTGGAAGAGACGCTGCGCAGCCTCCTCGAAGGCCATCGTCGCGTGGCGATGGAGTACTCGCCTGGCGGAGCGATTCCCTACGTCTCCCGGGTCGACGGCGGAACGCTCGAGATGGTGCGCGCCAGCGGCGCGGAGGTGATCTCCTCGGCGGATCTCGTCCAGTTCTTCGAGGCACGATGGAGCCCCGAGGCGCTCGCCTCGCATCGCCGCTCTGCGCGGCACTTGGATGAAATCGTCCAGAGGACCTTCCACGAGATCGCCCAGTCGGTCGGGTCGGGGCGCACTCGGACCGAGCACGAAATCCAACAGTTCATGATGGACCTGTTCCTGAAGCGGGATCTCGTGCCCGAGCCGCCCATCGTGGCGGTCAACGCGAACGCGGGAAACCCGCACTACGAACCGGTCGAGGGCAGGAGCGCGTCCATCAAGAACGGCGATCTCATCCTCCTGGATCTGTGGTGCCGCGAAAAGGGGGATGCGGCCGTATTCGCCGACATCACCTGGATGGGATTCGTTGGCAAGACCGTCCCGACCCGATACGACGACGTCTGGCAGGCCGTCTCGGGCGCGCGGGACGCGGGGATCCGGTACGTTCTCGATTCGACACGTAACGGGAAGATCCTGCGTGGCTGCGACGTGGACGACGTCACCCGCGCCTTCATCCGGGACCGCGGCTACGAGCGCTTCTTCATCCATCGCACGGGCCACAACGTGGGTCGCGAGGTGCACGGAAACGGGGCGCACCTGGACAACCTGGAGACGCGGGACGAGCGCCGCCTGATTCCGGGAACCGGCTTCACCATCGAGCCGGGCGTCTACCTGCCGGAGTATGGAATTCGCAGCGAGGTGAACCTTTACATCGCGGAGCAAGGGGCGGAAGTCACCACTTCCGTGCAGGATCGAATCACTCCCATTCTGGCCCAGTAGGCATGCGCTTCCCATTTCACGGATAGCGGTGCGGGGAGGGATGGGCTATACTGCGCCCTCGTGACGCCGCCGCCGATTGTCCTCACGCGGCGGGAACGG
The DNA here is from genome assembly GCA_036004025.1 of Candidatus Polarisedimenticolia bacterium. Lineage (GTDB taxonomy): Bacteria > Acidobacteriota > Polarisedimenticolia > Gp22-AA2 > AA152 > AA152. The sequence goes on from DASYRY010000079.1 coordinate 7,633, forward strand.
GAGGAAATGCAAGCTCTGGCCGCCCTCGATGAGGAAGCCGGCCCGGAGCTGACGGGTGCACGATGGGCTCCCGCCCGACGGTCGGGCGCGCGGGGCTTTCAACGAGACGAGGGGAGCGGTTCCGTCTGGCGGGACAGGCCGGATGTCGAGCCGTCATCCCAAGGAGTTCCATGTCCAAGGCAATGCTGATCAACGTGACCCATGCGGAGGAGAGCCGCGTGGCGATCGTGGAGAATGGTGTCCTCGACACCTTCGAAATCGAGACTCTCAATCGAGAAAGCATCAAAGGCAACATCTACAACGCGATCGTCGAGGGAATCAACACCACGCTGAATGCCGCGTTCGTCCGATACGGGAACGACAGGCCCGGATTCCTCCCGATGGACGAAGTGAACTTCCGGAACATTCCCCTGCTGCGGGGAAAGGAGGAGGGAGGACACCGGCACCACATCCGGGATCGCCTGGAGCGCGGGCAAAAAATCCTGGTCCAGGTCATCAAGGACGGTTTCTCCACCAAGCCCGCCAGTCTCTCAACCTACTATTCGCTCCCAGGCCGCTACCTGGTCCTCATGCCCGGCTCCGACAGCTCGGGCATCTCGCGCAAGATCGAGGATGGCGAGCAGAGGGAACGGCTCCGCAAGATCATGGAAGAGCTGAAGGTGCCCGATGGCTTTGGCGTCATCGTGCGCACCGCAGGCTACGACGTCTCCCGCACCGAGCTGCACCGGGACCTGAAGTACCTG
>DASYRY010000080.1:0-5083 GCA_036004025.1 Candidatus Polarisedimenticolia bacterium
CACCGCCCGCCCGGCGCGTGAGGGTCCCTGATGTCCATCGTCCTGGACCACATCACCAAGCGCTTCGGGGACCACGTGGCTCTGGACGAAGTGTCGCTGGAGGTGCCCGACGGCGAGCTGTTCGTCCTGCTGGGGGGATCCGGAAGCGGCAAGAGCACGGCCCTGCGGATCATCGCCGGACTCACGCGGCCCGACGAGGGACGCATCCTCCTCCAGGGGGTGTGGGTCGATCCCTTGCCTCCCCAAAAACGGGGGGTGGGATTCGTCTTCCAGAACTACTCGCTCTTCCAGCACATGACCGTCGGAAAGAACATCGAGTTCGGGATGCGGATTCACAGGGTTCCGGCGGCGGAGCGGGTCCGCCGGCGCGAGGATCTGCTGAACCTCATCGGCCTGGAGGGGATGGCGGGCTCGCTCCCCTCGCGCCTCTCGGGCGGCCAGCAGCAGCGGGTGGCCGTGGCGCGCGCCCTTGCCTACCAGCCTTCCGTGCTGCTCATGGACGAGCCCTTCGGAGCGCTCGATGTGAGGATCCGCTCCCAGCTTCGAAAATCCCTCAAGGAGATCCAGCACAAGCTGAAGGTGACGACCATCCTGGTCACCCACGATCAGGAGGAGGCCTTCGAGCTCGCGGATCGGATCGGAATCCTGGATCGGGGCCATCTGGTGGAGATGGGTCCCCCTTCGGTGCTCTACCGCCGCCCCAAGACCGAGCTGGTGGCCCGTTTCCTTGGCGATGCCAATCTCTTGATGGGCGAGATCCGCGACGGGAAGCTTCAGGTGGGGGAGGCGGTCCTCTCTCTGCCCGCGGACGCGCCGCAGGTGACGGGATCGCTCGAAGTCAAGGTACTGATCCGGCCCGAGGACCTCGAAATCCGTCCGCGCGGCGCCACCGTCGATGGCAAGGGTCTGGGAATGGGGACCGTCGTCGAGACCCTGCATGCGGGCCCTGTGCTCCGGATGCGCGTCGGAGTCCCCTCTCTGAGGGGCACTCCCATCCTCTCTCCGGAGCCCGTATTCGGCCAGGCCGAGCCGGCGCTCCTGGCCCACGCCCTCCCGGAAACGGGAGAGCAGCCGGCGCTCGTTCCCGGAGCCGTCGTGCAGCTGAGTGTCCGCAACTTTCATGTGATCCCTCACGAGGGGGTGTCCCTGCTGGTGTGCATCGATGGTTCCGAGCTTTCCCGGCAGGTTCTCGAGTTCGGCGCGCGTCTCGCCACCCAGATGCACGGGCGCATCGAGATCCTGGGGGTGGCCGAGAAGCCCAATGAGGAGAAGCACGCAAGAGAGGGCCTGGCTGCCGCCGCGGGAGCCTATTCGGCGGACTTCCCCAATCTGAAGACACGCTTCAGGGTCGGAGCCGCCTCGGACCGGATCCTGGAGGAACTGGAGCAGGGCGGGCAGGGGCTGGTGGTGCTCGGGTACCGGGGAAGACACGTATCCGCCCACTCCATGGGCTCCACCGCCGAGAAGCTGCTGGCGCGCTCGCGCGTGCCGCTGCTCATCGTCTCGGAGACGCGCCGCGCGGTGAAGAGGATTCTCATCTGCATGGCCTCTGGTGTGGCGGGACGATTCGACGTCATCTTTGCGGGGAGGCTGGCGGCCCGAGCCGGCGCCGAGGCGACGCTGCTTCACGTGATGGAAGGAGCGCAGGAGGAGGTGCCGGCGGCGGTTCCCGACTCGCAGACCGCCGAATACCTGCGCCAGCTCACCACCGACCGCCTCGCCCGGGGGATTCTGACCCTGAAGCTGATGGGAGTTCGGTCGGAGATGAAGGTGCGGCACGGAGATCCGGCCGCCGAGATCCTGGACGAAGCGCGCTCGGGAGATTACGACGTGATCGCCATGGGAGCCCCGGGGCGTCTCCGGCGCAAGGACGACGAGCGGCGTGCGCTCATCGACGCGGTCCTGGATCAGGCACGCCGCCCGGTTCTGATCGTCCCTGCTCCCCGGCGTGACGATCTATGAAGGGGATCCAGCGATGAAGATCTATACCAAGACGGGGGATGGCGGAGAGACGGGGCTCTTCGGCGGGCGCCGGGTCAGAAAATCGGATCCTCGCGTGGAGGCCTACGGGAACGTGGACGAGCTCAACGACCAGTTGGGCTGGGCCGCGACGCTCCTGCGCCATCTGCCGCTGGAAGAGGAGATCCGGCTCATCCAATCGGACCTGTTCACCCTGGGCGCCGAGCTCTCCACGGCTCCCGACGCCGCCCCCGCAGCCGCGGCCAAATCGGTGCGCATCGCCGAAGTCCAGGTCAAGCGTCTCGAGTCGCTCATCGACCAATGGGAGAAAGACCTGAAGCCGCTGAAGAATTTCATCCTCCCCGGCGGATCGTCCGGAGCCGCGGCGCTACAAGTCTGTCGAGGAGTCTGCCGCCGCGCCGAGCGCTCGGTCGTGCGACTCGCGGCGACCGAGAGCGTCGGGTCCCTCCCGATCGTCTACTTGAATCGCCTCTCGGACCTTCTTTTCGTCCTCGCCCGCTGGGTCAACCGCCAGGAAGGGATCGACGAGCCCCTCTGGACCGCCCCACGATCCTGATCCCCAGGCCTTGAATGTCCTCGATCCCGGATCTAGGATGCCTGGACGAGATCAAAGGGGATCACGATGGCGCCGAAGCGCACATTTCGGGTCGTTCTGGTCGAGCCTCCCATCAATCCGATCACATGTAGATTTGGACTTCCTATCATCGCCAACTATCCCCCGCTGGCTCAGGCCAGGCTGGCCGGACAGATCGACGGGGGCGGCGTGGAGATCGCCGACTTGCGGTTCCCTGGCGAGCGCAGCAGACTGCTCGCGAGCCTCGCGGCCGATCCCCCCGCGCTCGTGGGGATCTCCGTCACTTTCACCTCCAACGGTGACGAGGCGATCGAGATCGCATCGGCGATCCGCCGGGCGGCGCCGCGCGTTCCCATCGTGCTGGGCGGCACCGCACCCTCCGAGGACCCCGCCTCCTTCTACGATTCCTCGGCCGACCTCATCGGCATGCGGGGGGGAGACGAGACGCTGAGCGCCCTCGTCCGGGAGGTGCGCCGCGCCGGAAGGCTGCCGAGGCGCTTCCCCGGCTTCTTTCACCGGGATGCCGGACGGTGGGTGCTCGACCCTGCCCCGGGGACCTCCTCACTGGCGTCGTTGCGCCCATGCGCCTGGCACCTGATTCCGAGGCGTTACTGGCGGCGCTATTACCAGGGGATGCGCCCCACGGGCATGGGGCAGACGAGCGAAGGGTGCCCCTACGATTGCACCTTCTGCAGCGTCTGGATCACGCACGGGCGCAAGGTGACGCTCGCCTCGCTCGAGAACGTCCAGCACGATCTGCGCTCCCTTCCCGCTTCCGTGCGCGGCTTCTTCTTCGCCGACGACATCTGGATGCAGGCCAGCGAAGCGCAAATCCGCGAGCTGTACGATCCGCTCCTCGAGTGGATCACCTCCGAGTTCCTTCCGAAACGGGGAGATTTCAGGCTCACCGCCGAGACTCGCACGGATCTCTATCTCCGGCAGGAGGAGCGCTTCAAGGCCTGGATCCGCCGGGGTCATCTGAGGTGGATCTTCTTCGGTGTCGAGGCGGTCACGGACGAGCAGCTGCGGGGCTTCAGCAAGCGCAACACCGTGGACGCCAACAGCGAGGCGCTGCGCCGCGCGTCGGAGGCGGGGGCCTTCGTCACCGCCCAGTTCGTAATCCCCTGCGAGGCGAAGCGCTCCTATTTCGACGAGATCGTGCGGTTCGTGCGCCAGCACCGGCGATGGATCCGGGCGGCCAACTTCACGATCGCCACGCCGCTCCCCGGCACCGAGCTGTACCGGGAGACTCTCGCCACGGTGCCCGACCTCGCCGACCGCCGCGCCGTTTCCCATCCCGGCTTCTCGCTGTTCACCGCTCTGATGCCCACGCGCCTGGAGCCCCGGGAGTTCTACGAGCAGGTGGCCCGAGTGTATCGAGAGGCGAACCAGGCCCGCTTCAGCGGCGAGATCGTCCGCCAGGGAATCAAGACGCTGTGCTACTCTCCCTGGCTGGTCCCCCGCCTCATGAGGATGCCGGGGGGGCTGCGCGCCCTGACGAATCCCGAGACATTTCTCGAATCCCACCGGCAGGTGCAGGGCGAGCGTCTCTTGGAGCCGCGCAGCCACGAGCGCCCCACGGCGCTGTCCGCCTGACCTCGGGTCAAGATCCGCATCGGGTCCCGGCAGCGCCGATTTGCCGGGCCTTCTTGAGGCGGGTCGCGGGGAATGATAGATTTCGATCCACGCTGCCTGGTTCATGAAAGGACGATGCATGCCCGGAGTTCTGAAGAAATCCAGAAACAAGATTCTGGCCGGAGTCTGCGGCGGGATCGCTCAGTGGCTCGGGTGGGATCCTACGGTGGTGCGCGTGGGTTACGTCATCCTCTCCATCGTCAGCATCGCCTTTCCGGGGATCCTCGTCTACCTGCTCCTCTGGATCATCATGCCGCCTCCCGACTGATGCCGCCAAAGAACGGCGGAGATCGACAAGTTCGGCGCAAGCCGGAGACTCTCAGCAGGCGAGGGAGGCCCATCGAGCGGGTTCTAGCAGGAGGAATCGGATGTCGATCTGGGAGCACCTGGGTCTGAAAGGGCCCGCGTCAACTCCGGGGGCCTCGGAAAGCGAAACCCTGCGAAAGATCACGCGCGCGCTCGACGCGATGGAGCCGGCCCAGGCGCGCTATCTCGCTTGCTTCGCCTTCATCCTGAGCCGGGTCGCAAATGCGGACCTTCACATCAGCGAGCAGGAGACCGTGGAGATGGAGCGCCAGGTCGTGGCCTGGGGCCACCTCCCCGAGAACCAAGCGATCCTCGCGGTGCAGATTGCCAAGAGCCAGAGCCGCCTCTTCGGAGGCACCGAGAACTTCTCGGTGACCAAGCTCTTCAAGGAGCTGGCCGCCCCCGAGCAGAGGACGGAGCTGCTGCACTGCCTGTTCGCAGTCTCGTCGGCGGATGATTCGGTCTCGGTCGTGGAAGAGAACGAAATCTGGAAGATTGCCACGGAACTGGGGATCCCCCATTCGGATTACGTGGCCATCCGAGCCGCCTATCGTGACAAGAGGGAGGTCTTGAGGAATCTCTAGTGGT
>DASYRY010000081.1:0-2273 GCA_036004025.1 Candidatus Polarisedimenticolia bacterium
GGAGTGCCCAGCTCGCGCGGCATCGCCCACCTGCAGCCGCAGAACCAGAACCATGGCGGGCACAATAGCGTGCGCCAGGGGGAGATCGACGCCCGGCTGTTCCGCAACATCCACGAGGCGGGCCTTGCGGGCGGGATTCTCTTCTCCTGGATGGACGAATGGTTCAAGCGAAACTGGCTGGTGATGGCTTACGAATCGCCGGCGGATCGGAAGCCGCTCTGGCTGAACGCCATGGACGCGGAGGAAAACTACGGCCTCCTGGCCGCCGTCCCCGGATCCCACGGTTGGAAAATCCTGCTGGACGGCAAGGCGGAGGACTGGGGGACGGTGAAGCCGCTATATATAGATGATAGACGCGCCGGACAGACCGGGAAGAGGGGATCCACGCGGGCGCTGGCGGGGCTGAGCGTCACTTCCGACGAAGCCTATCTCTATCTGAAGCTGGACCTGGCGGGGAAGGAAGAGCTGGACTGGGACCGATCGCAATACTGGATCGGGATCGACACCTACGATGCGACGCTCGGAGACCACCGCTTTCCCCGGAGCGTCGACGTGTCCACTCCGATCGGGATGGAGTTCCTGGTGAAGCTCGCGGGATCCGAGAGCAAGATCCTGGTGGATCGTCCCTACGACCTGTTCACCAACCGCAACCGCCGGCCGTACCACTCCGTCGAGAGCCATTCCGGAGACTTCATCGACATCTTCGTCTACTGCAATCGGGATCGATTCGGGCGCGATGGCGCCTACTACCCTCCTCAGGGATACAGCCGCTCCCCTCTGAAGCGAGGCTCGCTGGATCCGCAATCCAGGGACTACGACACCCTGGCGGATTGGATCGACTCGCCTACGGGAGATTTCCTCGAAGCCCGGATCCCGTGGGGGCTTCTCAACGTGACCGATCCTTCCTCCTTGCAGGTGGTGCACGAGACCCAGCTCCGCACGGGCGTGGTGGCGACGTGCAAGACCGACGGCTTCCGCTTCCACGTCCTGGCGCTTCAGAGGGAGGGCAAAGCGATGCAGGTCATTGATCGATTGCCACGCTCCGAAAATCCTTCGAGGAGGGAGTTTCCCTCCTACCGCTGGACCGGCTGGGAGCAGCCCCGATTCCACCTCGCTCTCAAAGAGAGCTACGGCATTCTCAAGGAGACGCTACGCGCGATTCCGACCTATGACCCGGCGAACTAAGCACTGCCTCATCCTCGCAATGCTCCTGGCGGCGCTTGCCGCGGCTTCCGGCTTTGCCCAGGAAGATCTTGCCGCGAAAGCCGAAGAGGCATTCCGCAACGATCGATACCCGGAGGCGATCGAGCTGTACGAGCGGATCGTGGCGGCCTCTCCCCGAGACGCCTTCAGCTTGAAGCGCCTCGCGCTGCTCTATTCCTGGGAGGACCGTCTGGAGGATTCGATCGCGACCTACCGAAAGCTGCTCGAGGTCGACCCCCAGGACGACGAGGCCCGGCGAGAGCTGGCGAAGGTGAACTCCTGGGCGGGGCACTATGCCGCCGCGGAGTCGGGGTACCGGGACCTGATGCGCGCCCATCCCGACGACGCGACGCTGAAGCTCGCCCTGGCGGAGATGCTCGGATGGCAGGGGAAGTACGCACAGGCCCGCGGCTTCTACCAGCCGCTGATCGAGGCGCACGATCATGCGCTGGAAGCGGCGGTGGGCATGGGGGACCTCGCGGCCTGGGAAGGGAATCTTCCCGAGGCGGAGCGCTGGTATCGCCAGGTGATCAAGGCCGACCCCAATAACGAGCGGGCCGTGCTCGGGATGGCGCGGGTCCACCACTGGCAGGGGAAGGACCGGATGGCGGCCTTGGAATCGGAGCGAGCCCTGGCGAAGTTCCCCGCCAGCCGGGAGGCGAAGAAGGTCCATCAGGAGATCCACGACTCCCTGCGTCCCACCGTGAGTGCTTACTGGAACCGGACCCTCGACACCGATTCCAACGACGTCATCCTCTCGAGGCTCACGGGAGGCTGGCACCTCGCCCCTCAGAAGACGATGGATCTTTCCTACTCCCATTTCGACGCGCGGTTCCAAGGGGGGGCCGAGGACGAAGGGGACCGGGTGCAAGCGAGATTCGCCACGCGCTTCTCCGACATCCTCTTTGCCAACGCGAGCCTGGGCGCCGCACGGCAGGAAGGCTTCGACGGCGACCAGACGACGCGCGTCGAGGGAAGCGGGTCCTTCGACCTCTACATCGCCCCCCGATTCGGTTTCGGCTTCGGCGTCTCGCGGGAAGCCCTCTTCGATACGGCCCGGCTGATCGACA
>DASYRY010000082.1:0-3160 GCA_036004025.1 Candidatus Polarisedimenticolia bacterium
CACAACGGCGACGACGTCTTCATCGCATGGAAGCCGGCTGGATTCATCCCCGAATGCCGCGGGTTCGCCCTGCTTCGAAAGCGCAACGGCCTGGAAGAGACGGTGAGCACCTGGGTCGGCTTCGAGGGGGAGGCGCACGACGACGGCGAGCGGCGCGCCTCGACCAACTGGCCGATCCAGAAGTACCAGTGGACCGACTACATGGCGAGCCCGGGCGACCTCCTGCGGTACCGTGTCATCCCGATGATCGGTCCCGACAAGGCCAACCTGCGGCCGGATCCCCGATCAGCCAGCGGCTGGACGGAGGAGGTCACGCTCATCCATCAGGTGGCGCGGCCGATCGAGGTCTATTTCAATCGAGGAATCGTGGCCGCCCAATGGGTGTCCCGCAGGCTGGGCATTTCCGATTCCAACTCCCAGGTGAAGAAGCTGAGGAAGGTCATCGCCACGCCGGACGATCCTTTTCGCAACTACCTGACCGGGCCGCTCGGAGCGCGGCTTTTCCGGCTGCTCGCCTCCTGCGCCAAGGAGAAGCTCGAGATCTATGCGGCGCTCTACGAGCTGGACGACGAGCAGCTCGAAGCGGCGCTGGAGAAATTTGGCAAGCGCGCCCACGTCGTCCTCGCCAACGGCAGCGTAAAGAAGAAAGGGGAGGATCAGAATCACCAGGCGCGGGACCGGCTGGCCGGCAAGATCGACCTGCGTGACCGAATGATCTCTCCGAGAGCTCTGGGTCACAACAAGTTCCTGGTCGTTTGCGACACGCAGCACAAGCCTCGCTGGGTCTGGACCGGCAGCCAGAACTGGACCCAAACGGGCCTCTGCACTCAGGCGAACAACTCGCTCTTGATCGACGATCCCGATCTCGCGGTGGAGTACCGGAAGCAATGGACGCTCCTCGAAGAGGCCGGGAACGGGACCCCCGACGGCCTCAAGCAGAGCAATACCCATCCGCGCGATCCGAAGGTCGGCCACCTGGGGGTCCGGCTCTGGTTCACGCCGACGGTGGGACGCGTCGATCTCGAAGAGGCCCGCAAGATCGTCATGGGGGCGAAGGACGCGATTCTGTTCCTGATGTTCAACCCGGGGCCCAAGGACACGCTGCTCAGCCAGATCATCAAGACCGCGCGGGCCGGCGTGGCGGGCAAGCGCCTCTACATCCGCGGCGCGATCAACCAGGATCCGAGCACGGCCGCGAACCCGGTGGAGCTGTTCCATCAGGGCAATTCGGACAAGGCTGATTTCGAGGTCGTGCTGCCCGCGGCGATCGACAAGACGACGGGGTACTGGCGGAAGGAGCTGAAAAAGCTGCCGGGCACCTTCGCCATGGTCCACAGCAAGGTCGTCCTTGTCGATCCGTTCGGCGCCGAGCCGGTGGTGCTCACCGGCTCGCACAATCTCGGACCCAAGGCGAGCGGGATCAACGACGAGAACCTGCTGATCATCCGCGACGCGCCCGGACTCGCCGCGGCTTACGCCACGAACATCATGGCGATCTATAACCAGTATCGATGGCGCTTCCGCACCCAGCTCCAGCCGATCGGCAAGCGGTGGAAAGGGCTGAAGGACTCCGACTCCTGGCAGACGGGATATCTGAAGCCCGGGAGCGACGCTCTCAGAGAGATTGACTTCTGGGTGGGCGCATGAGGGCGCCGGCTCTGGTCATTCGTTTGTCTTCCGTCTCTTCTGGATCCAGAATCGGCAGTGAGAAAGCTCGCGATCCCGGAGCGGATCGTGCCAGCCGTGCAGCCGGTCGCCGCAGCAAGGAGGAGCAGAGAGATGGCCGACGTCACCGTGAAGCGCTTGGAGGAATTGGACAGCTACCAAGGCCAGTTCCTGTATGCCGGAAAGGGCCTCGGTGTGACCGCATGGGGCATGAACGTCTTGAAACTGCCGTCGGGCTGGAAGGATTACCCCAATCACGATCATCTCAAGGACGGCCAGGAGGAAGTCTACGTCGTGCTCCAGGGAAGTGCGAAGATGGAAGCCGGCGGAGAAAGCTGGCAGCTCGAGCCCGGCATGCTCGCCAGGGTTGGCGCCAGCCAGCAGCGCAAGTTCATTCCCGGGAGCGACGGTGTCGTCATCCTGGCGCTGGGCGGCACGCCGGGCAAAGTCTACCAGCCTCCTTCCCGAGGGAAGAAATAACCAATCCGCTGTGAATCCCCGCGATGGGCGCCCGGGGACACGAGCGCTCTGCAGTCCCTGATCTCAGGCCAGCAGCTTGAAGGCGTGCTTCCAGTCGCTGCGAAGGAAGCCGGGGATGCACCAGAGCATGCAAAGAGGCTCGATGGCGCGGGCCGCTTCCGCCTTTCCCATATCCGCGGTTTCCCAGCCGAATTGCTCCAGGACCCCGGTCACGGTCTTCTTCGACGCATCGTCGTTCCCGCAGATGAACATGGTCGGCCTGCCGCCCTCGAGCTCGGGGTTTACCATGCACATGTTCCCGACGGAGTTGAAGGCCTTGACGAATCGGACCCCATCGAATTCGTGCTGCAGGCGCTCCATCAGGGACTCGTCGAGGCTGGTGAAGAACCTCAACACTCCGTTCACCGGCGGCAGATCGGCGATCGGATTGGTCGCGTCGATCACCGGCTTCCCCGCCAGGTTCGCCGCGCCCGCCGCACGCACGGCTTCCGGTGCCGCGGTGCCCTTGACCGCGAGGACCGCGAGCTCCGCGAACGCGGCGGCCTCGGCGAAGCTTCCGATCCGGCCCTTGGGATTCTGCCCCTTCCAGCCCTCCAGTTTCGCCTCGGAGCGAGTCCCCATCATCACGTCGTGGCCGTGCTTGAGAAACCCCCCTGCCAACGTCTTCGCCACATCTCCGGATCCGAGAACGCCGACTTTCATGATGCTCTCCCTTTGAGAATGGATCGATTTCATCCGGATGAATGCCGATGACCGCGATCCTATTCCCGGCGCGGAAAGTTTCAAGATCTCGGAGCCTGATTACCGGCGCGCGGGGGGAGAAACTCCGGAGAGCCCTTCCACGATCATGAGACTCCTCGACACCTCCCCCAGGGAGAGTGCGAGTCGGGTCCCATCCGGCGAGATGCCGAACGTCTCCGCGTCGGAATCGTGAGCGAATCCGGCCAGAGGCCGGCGGCCGGGCGATGTATCGCTGCCAGGGAGGAAGGGTTGGAAAAAAACCCCCCAGGCTCCG
>DASYRY010000083.1:0-5556 GCA_036004025.1 Candidatus Polarisedimenticolia bacterium
CGGCTGGAGCCGGACAGCCGAACCAGGGAGGGATACGAAGGGATCGTGGGGGACGTCGCGCTCCTCTATCGGTTCACCGGGCTCACCGGGCTGGAGCTGCGCGGAAGAAGGGGCGTCGAGTTCACGATCGCATCGAACAACCTCTACTACTTGGACCGATCCTACGGCGCCACGTTGACTCAGAGGCTGGCCGACCGAGTCGCCGGAGAGGTGGGAATCGACCGGCAGCGTATCGACTATCCTTTCGTGACCAGCGCCTGCAATCTGGACTTCGGAGTGGAGGCGTGCGTCCCGGGCCAGCCCGGACTGGTGACGGGCTTCCGGGTCGACGAGCTGAGGTCCTATTTCGCGGGAGCGAGCTATCGCATGAGCAATCTCACGCGCATTGGATTGCGCGTGGGGGTCTGGGAAAGAGGGTCGCCGCCTCCGTTCGACTTCCTGGACCGCCACCGGCTTACGGCTCAAGTGCTCTACGCGTACAACTTCTGATACAATAAATCATTTGCGAAGGGGACTTTAGCTCAGGATGCCATCCACGATGCGCCGCTCACACCCCTGGTTTCGACGCCCGGGTATCGCGCTTTTCAGCTTGACCCTGACCGTCTCATTGCTGCGGGCGCAGAATCCCGCCGCGACCCTGTTGGAGGTCCGTCCGGACGGTGCCTCCGGCACGATTCGGCTGATCTGCGACGGCGCCTTCAATTTCGTCCGCACGGAAGAGGCGGATCCGAGCAGAGTGGTGCTGGAGCTTCCGGGCGTGAAGAACGGCCTGACGCAATCGGTCACCTACCGATCGGATCTGGTCAAGGGGATCACGATCAGCTCGCTGAAGGGGCAGAAGACCGAGGGGACGCGGGTGGTCTTCGAGCTGAACCGCCCTTGCCCGGTCTCCCTGCGTCCCGAGAAGGATTCTCTGGCCGTCGTCCTGCAGGAGAAAAGCGCCGCGCGCGTCGTCTCGGCCTCCCCCGGCGAAGCACCCGCTCTGAAGGCTCCGCTGGCGGCAGGGATCGCCGGCAAGGCCCTCCCTCCCGGTCTCAAGGTCTCCGCCGTCGGCGTCCCCTCCGAGTACACCATCGGCAAGGAGGACCTGCTCGAGATAGGAGTGTTCGAGCAGCCTGATCTGACCCGGACCGTGCGCGTGTCGGGGGACGGAACGATCTCGGTACCGCTCCTCGGCACGGTTCCCCTGGATGGCCTCACCACCAAGGAGGCCGAGTCGAGACTCCGGGACCTCCTGTCCGATCGGTACCTGAACGATCCGCAGGTCTGGGTTTTCGTCAAGGAAGCGAAGAGCAAGAAGGTAAGCGTGGTCGGGGCGGTCGAGAAGCCGGGAACGATCGAGATGCTCGGGAACCGGACGCTGCTCGAGACCATCTCCGAGGCCGGCGGGCTCACGCCCCAGGCGGGGCGGGACCTCTACGTCCTGCGTCCGGACGCCTCCGGCGCCGCCACCCGCATCGACGTGGACCTGGACGATCTGATGATCAAAGGGAAGCCGGAGCTGAACATCGCCATCGTTCCGGGCGACGTGATCAACATTCCCATCGACCGGCTGCATCATGTCTACGTCGACGGTGCGGTGCGCAAGCCCGGCGAGGTCGAGTACAAGGCATCCCGGCCCCTGACCCTCCTGCAGGCGATCGCGGCGGCGGGGGGGCTCAGCGAGCGGGCCTCCCAGAAGGGCATCGTGGTGGTCCGGACGCGGCCCGGAAGCGCCCAGGAGCTGATCAAGGTGGACCTCAGGGCGGTGCGCAAGGGAAAGCAGGACAATTTCGTCCTCGAAAGCGGTGACAGCATCTACGTTCCGGAGACTTTCTTCTAATGGATTCAATCTCGACGAGAGAGATCAACTTGCTGGACTACTGGAGCGTGCTGACGCGCCGCCGCTGGGTGGTGTTCACCGCGATCGTCGTGCTGGTGGTCACGGTGACGCTGGGCTCGTTCCTCATCTCCCCCACCTACCAGGCGATCTGCACGCTGCAGATCGAGCGCGAGCAGCCCAACGTGCTCACCTTTCAGCAGGTCCAGCCGGTGGGCTACGACTACATGTCCTACAACGATTTCTACCAGACGCAGTACCGGCTCCTCGCCAGCCGCAACGTGGCGCACAAGGCGATGCAGAAGCTCGATCTACGCAACGATCCGGTGGTGAACCGGCTTGTCGGTCGAAAGGGCGGAAAGGGAATGATCTCCCGGCTTACCTCCTTCGTCCGACGCTCGCCTCTGGACGACATTCCCGAGGATCCCGACAAGCCCTACATCGAGTTCATCCTGGGCGGACTGGAAGTGAACCCCCTGAAGAACACTCACCTCGTCGAGATCACCTTCGTCAGCGTCGATCCGGAGCTTTCCTCCCGGGTGGCCAACGCCGTGGCGAACTCGTTCATGGAATTCAACCAGTCCGCCCGCTACGACACCACCGCCCAGGCGAGCGAGTTCATCGGCACGCAGACCACCGAGCTGAAGAAGCAGATCTCCGAGCTGGAGGCGAAGCTGAACGACTACGGCAAGGAGAACGCCATCATCGGCCTGGACGACAAGGAGAACATCACGAACCAGAAGCTCGCCCAGCTCAACCAGGATGTCCTGGAGGCCCAGGTGGAAAGCTCCCGCAAGGAGGCGAGATACCAGGGTCTCGTCACCACGCCCCCCGAGTCGATCAAGGAAGTGACGCAAAGCAACCTGATCCAGCAGCTAAGGCAAAAGACGGCGGAGCTGGAGCGCGAGTACACGCAGAAATCGAAGCAGTTCAAGCCCGACTGGCCCGACATGGTGCGCCTGAAGGCGGAATGGGAGAATGCCCGGAAGACGATGGACGCGGAATCCAGCAAGATCTACGACGACACGCTGAAATCCGCGAGGATGGAATACCTGGAAGCCGCCGCGCACGAGAAGACGGTCCGAGGGGCTCTGGAGGGGCAGAAGGGCGAGGCGATCAAGCAGAAGAAGTATGGCGTCGAATATGCCAACCTGAAGGCCACCGTGGACTCCAAGCGTGAAATCCTGAACAAGCTGATGCAGCGCGAGACGGAGACCGGGTCCCTCTCCCAGCTGAAGAACGCCGGCACGGGGAACGTCTGGGTGGTGGACGCCGCGGAGATCCCCGACCATATTTTCCGGCCGAACAAGAAGATGAACATTCTCCTCAGCCTGTTCGTCGGCCTGGCCCTGGGCGTGGGCATGGCGTTCTTCCTCGAGTATCTCGACAACTCCATCAAATCCGCTGCGGACATCGAGAAGTACGTGCAGCTCCCCACTCTTGGCACCATTCCGATGGTCGTTTCCTCGGCACTCGCGGGGGAGATGGCGACCGCAAAGCGGTTGCGGCGCGAGCCGGTCTCCCCGGCCGTGGACTTGGTGACGATGCGGGATCCGGCTTCGCCAGCCTCCGAGGCCTACAAGACCTTGAGGACCTCGCTGCTACTCTCCACCGCCGATGCGGCTCCGAAGATCATCGTCGTCACCAGCAGCGAGCCGCAAGAGGGGAAGACCGTCACCACCCTCAACACCGCCATCACGCTCACCCAGTCCGGGAAAAGGGTGCTGCTGGTGGACGGAGACATGCGCCGGCCGCGACTCCACAAGGCTCTGGGGGGCGGCAACGGCGCCGGGCTGTCCAACTACCTCTCGGGGAACGCCGATCTGGACTCCTTGATTCAGGAGACCGAGATCCCCAACCTGTTCCTGGTCTCCAGCGGGCCGATCCCTCCCAATCCATCGGAGCTTCTGGCCTCGGAGCACTTCGACATCCTGCTGAAGACCTTGAAATCCTCCGACCGGTTCGACCATGTGCTGATCGATTCGCCTCCGCTGCTCTCCGTCGCGGATCCGGTGATCATGGCCTCGAAGGCCGGCGCCACGATCCTGGTGGTGCAGTGCGGCCGGACCGCCCGGCCCGCAGTGGTGCGCGGCAGGCAGAAGCTCGCGCAGGCCAAGGTCAACATCCTGGGGGTGGTCCTCAACGACGTGGATATGCGGCATGGCGACTATTACTCGTACCACTACGGCTCTCGATACCGAGCCTACCGGTACGAGACGGCATCCGAGCGAAGCGAAGCGACGGGCTCGAGCCCGCCGCCGGCGGTCTGACCTCCTCCCTTTCGTGAGTTCCAGTCTTGGGCGCCCATTTGGAGATGCACGGCACGAGCCGCCTGGAAAAGACTCTGGACATCCTGATCCGGGGCGGGCTCCTTCTCCTGGTGGTCCTCGCCCCGCTCCCCTTCGGTTCCGTGGAGCCCTGGGCTTATTCCACGCTGGAGCTGGGTGTCGCGGGGCTCGCCCTGCTCTACCTCTACCGCCTGTTCCTTTTTCCGGCTAGCACGACCGTCTCTTTCTCACCCCTGCTCTTCCCGGCGATCGGGTTCTTGCTTCTCATGGGGGCCCAGCTCCTGCCTCTTCCACCGGGAGTGCTGCGCTTCGTCTCGCCTGAGACCTCCGCCCTTTATGAAGCGACTCTGCCGGGCGCGCCGCAGCCATCGGTCGAACTCCCGAAGGAGAACGCCCAGGTGTCGAGCCATCCGCGCCACCAGGAGCCGGACTGGCGGCCCCTCACCCAGGTGTCCTACGCCACGCGAACCTATCTCTTGAAAGGCGTTGCTTTCTCCCTTTTCCTCTTCTTGTTCCTGAACGCGTTCCGCGGCGCGATCCTGGTCCGTCGGGCGCTCTACCTGCTCGTCGCCGTCGGAACCTTTCAGGCGTTCTATGGCGTGCTCGAGTACTTGAGCGGGCACCAGCACATCTTCGCCTACCAGAAGAAGTACTACACCGATGCGGCCACCGGGACCTTCATCAACCGGAATCATTACGCCGCCTTCCTGGAAATGACGCTGCTGGTGGCGCTCGGGCTGTTCTTCTCCCGCTGGCGGGAGCCCCATGCGGGGGAGACGTGGAGAGAGAGACTGCTCGCTCTGACCGATCGCCGAGCCAGCCTGAACATGACCCTCCTGCTCTGCATCGGCATCGTCAGCGTGGGGCTCGTGCTGTCGTACTCGAGAGCCGGGATCATCCTGGGCCTGGCGACGGCGGGGTTGTTCTGCCTCGTCCAGCTCCGACATGGCTGGACCTTCCAGAAGACCCTCCTGATGGCGCTCCTCATCGCCGTGGTTTTCGTGCCGATCTATGGAGTGGGCTACTGGACGCTCACGGGTCGCTACGCCCTGCTGAGCGGCGAGATGACCACGCCCGGCAGCCGCATGGCGGTCTGGCGCAAGACCGCCGAGATCATCCGTGACTATCCGTTCCTGGGGACCGGCGTCGGAACGTTCCAGTACGTTTTCCCCCGCTATCGCGACTCGACGACCACCGCTTTCTACGATTTCACCCACAGCGATTATCTCCAGGTCTTCTCCGAGGCTGGAGCGCTCGGGGTCGCGCTGTTGGCGGCGGGGGTTTTTCTGGTCGCGAAAGCGTGGCGCGGGAACCCTCGGGAAGCGCGCTCCGGCGAGACGGTGCTGCGCTCCGCTTGCGGCTTTGCCCTCTTGGCGGTGGGCCTGCACGAGGCTTTGGATTTTTCCCTTCAGATTCCGGCGAACCTGCTCGCGGCGACGTTTCTGGCAG
>DASYRY010000084.1:0-9386 GCA_036004025.1 Candidatus Polarisedimenticolia bacterium
GCGTGGTGGGGGGCTCCCGATCTTTTCCATAATCGCCGGTGTTGACACCGGTGAAGACGATCTCACGGAATCCCGCATCCCCGAGCAGCGCCACTCGCTGAAGAATCTGCTCGGGAGAGATGCTGCGGCTGCTCCCCCGTACCGAAGGGATGACACAATAGGAGCAGCGCAGGTCGCACCCATCCTGGATCTTCAGGAAGGCGCGCGTCTGGCTCGAGAAGTAGGGGAGCGGGTCCTCCGCGGATTCGATACAGGCCATCTCCTGAGGAACCTCCGGAACGAGCTTCACCACCAGGTTTTTGAGCTGTCGCTGGGCCGCCAGCCCCAACACGGCATCCACTCCGGGGATCGATTCCAAAGCCTTGGGATCGCGCTGGGCGTAACACCCGGTCACGAGGAGAGTGCTCGCGGGGCTCGCCCGGCGGAGCTTCCGAATCAGCTGGCGCGACTGCGCGTCGGCAGCCGAGGTGACGGTGCAGGTGTTGACGACGATCACTCGTGCGAGGGCCGGGTCGGAGGTGGGCGCCATGCCGAGCGCCACGAAGTCGGCCTCGAGAGTCGCGGAGTCGAACTGATTCAGTTTGCAGCCGAGTGTGGCGACGTGATAGAGCACGGGGCGGTTCACGGGAGGTTTCGGATCTCCTCGGCGCGGCGGGCGATTTTTTCGGCCATCTCTTCCTTGTATCGCCGGATGGCCTGCCGCAGACTGGGATCGGCGGTGGCGAGAATCTGGAGTGCCAGCACGGCCGCATTCACCGCCCCGGCTTCCCCGATGCTGACCGTGGCGACGGGAACGCCCTCAGGCATCTGAACCGTCGAGAGGAGAGAGTCGAGCCCGTTGAGAGCCGAGGTGTTCAACGGCACGCCGATGACGGGGAGAACCGTGTGGGCGGCCAGCGAGCCGGCGAGATGATTGGCGAAACCCGCGGCGCCAATCAGGACTCCAAGGCCGCGAGACTCCGCCTCCCGGGCATAACGCGCGGTCTTTTCCGGCGCCCGATGCGCCGAGGAGAGCTCGACCTCGACTTCGACACCGAATTTCTTCAAGAGCTCCACGCCCTTGGTCATCATCGGGAGATCGCTCTCGCTTCCGAGGACGATCCCGACCCGAGGCCCTCCGGTCTTGCTCATCCTCTTCCTCCCCGGGTCCTTCGGACGGCGGCGCTGCCGGCATGCGCCTTGTGCTCGAAGGCGACCGCTTCCTGAGCGATGTCCTTTCGAAAGGTGCGGCCCTCGAAGTGAACGAATTCCACCGCCGCATAGGCTCCGGCTCGCGCCTCTTCGAAGGTGTCGGAGCGGGCCATCACTCCAAGGACCCGCCCTCCGGCGGTTCGAATCCTGCCCTGGTCGTCGCGATCGGTTCCGGCGTGGAATACCGTCACGCCTTTCATGGCGGAGGCCTTCTCCAGTCCTTCGATGGGCCTGCCCGTCGGATAGGTTCCCGGGTATCCCTCGGAAGCCATCACCACGCAGACGGCTCGCTCGCGGCTCCACTCGACCTCGACTTTCTCCAATCGCTTTTCCGTGGCGGCGAGGAGAAGCTCACCCAGATCCGACCGGAGCCGTGGGAGCAGCACCTGCGCCTCGGGATCGCCGAATCGGGCGTTGAACTCGAGCACCTTCGGGCCCTCGTCCGTCAGCATGATTCCCGCATACAGGATCCCACGGTAGGTGCGTCCTTCCTGGTCCATGCCTCGAATGACCGGCACGAAGACCTCCTCCAGCACTTGTTCGAAAGCCTCCTGGGAGACGTGCACGGAAGGGGAGAAAGCGCCCATTCCGCCCGTGTTCGGTCCTCGGTTCGCGTCGCCGATGCGCTTGTAATCCTGGCAGGTCACCAGAGGCAGGACGAATTCGCCGTCGGAGATTGCGAAAAAAGAGACCTCGACGCCTCGGAGAAAATCCTCCACGACGAGTCGGTCGCCCGCCGTGCCGAACTTGCGACGCTTCATGATGTCCGTCACGGCGCCCTCGGCGTCGGACGCGTTCTCGGCGAGGATCACTCCTTTGCCGGCGGCCAAACCGTCGGCCTTCAGGACCACGGGGAAGTCGGATTTGCTCCGTTTTTTCAGGAGGGAGACGGCTTCCTCGAAAGACGTGCAGGAAACGAACCCCGCCGTCGGCACGCCGTGGCGCGCCATGAAGTCCTTCGCGAAGACCTTGCTGGACTCGATTTCCGCCGCCTCACGGGAGGCACCGAATATCCGAAGACCGCGCTTCTCGAATTCGGCCGTGATTCCGAGCGTCAAAGGAAGCTCGGGGCCCACCACCGTCAGATCGATGCGCACTTTTTCCGCGAAATCCGCGAGCTCCACGGTGCTGGAGGCATCGATGGGAACGCAATCCGCCAGGGAGGCGATTCCCGCGTTGCCGGGAGCGGCGTACAGCTCGGTGACGGAAGGACTTTGGCGAAGCTTCCAGACGAGCGCATGCTCGCGCCCGCCTCCGCCCACCACCAGGATCTTCATCGACGAGGCAATCCTTATTCCGATCGAATCATTGTGAGGGGGCCAGATTCTTTCACAGCGCCGAGAAAGGTGTCAAGACGCTGTATAATCGCGCCTTCATGGACTCCGCCGATCGTCTTTGCAGCCGGATTCTTCGCACCTTGTGGCGGCACTCTCCCGTCAACGCCACCTATCTCGGTGTGCACGATTACGACTCCATTCTCGCCTCTTTCGACCCCGCCACGCTCGACTCCCAAGCTTCCGAATTGAGGGATCATCTCCGGGAGATCGCCGCGATGTGCGAGGCCCGGCCCGGCCCGAGCGACGACGAGCGGCTCGATCTGGACCTGTTGAGCCGGGAGCTCAAGACGCTTGTCCGGACGCACGAGGAGGTCCGCGCGCCCTTCCGCAATCCGGGGAATTATCTGGAAGAATCGGCGTTCGGAGTCTACCTTCTGATGCTGCGCGAATTCGCTTCGGCCGAGGATCGGGCCGCTGCGATGGTCTCGCGCCTTCGCGAGGTGCCGCGGCTCCTCGAGGAAGCGCGGCGAAATCTCTCGACCCCCGAGGAGGTCCCTCCGATTTGGGCTGAGATGGCCCGGGATCTCGGAGCTTCGACGAGCCTCTTCATGGAAGAAGCCGTGGAATGGACGCGGCGAGTGGCTCCTCGACGCGCCGGAGACGTGGAGGCGGCTTCTCGCTCGGCGCAGGAAGCCGTGACGTCGTATCTGCGTTTCCTGGAAGCGAGCGTCCAGCCGCGGGCTCGGGGGAATTTCTCGCTGGGACGAGATCTCTTCGAATTCCTGCTCCGGGAGTCCCACGGAATTCAGGAAAGCGTCGAGGTCCTGGAGCGGTTCGGGCGCGCGGAAGCGGAGTCGACCCTCCTCCGGCTCGGTGAGATGGCCCGGGAAGGGACGGGCAAGCCCTGGCAGGAGCAAGTGGAGTCGTTCCAGCAGGACACGCCGCCCCCGGAACGACTGGTGATCGCTTACGCGGAAGAGATCGCACGGTGTCGCCAGTTCACCCGCGACCGCGAGCTTCTCGATCTTCCTCCCGGGGAATTCCTCGAGGTCGTCGAGACACCCGTCTTCGAAAGAAAGACGACGCCCTTCGCGGCCTACGTCCCGCCGGCGCCGTTCGAAGAGCGTCAGCAAGGATACTTCTGGGTGACGCCGCCGGATCCTTCGCTCTCGGAAGAGGAGCGGGCGCACCATATGAAGGAACACATGCTGCCCTCCATTCCGATCACTTGCATCCATGAAGGATATCCGGGCCACCACGTCCAGCTCACCCTAGCCAATCGCAACGCCTCGCCGGTGCGCCGCCAGATCTGGACCCCCGTGATGGTGGAGGGATGGGCGCTGTACTGTGAGGAGATGATGGGCGAAGAGGGGTTTTATGGCGATCCCCGCACGAGTCTGCTGCAGCTAAAGGATTACCTGTGGCGAAGCTGCCGGGTGTTTATCGACGTGGGACTGCACACGGGGAGCCTCACGTTCGAGGAGGCGGTGCGCGTGCTCGTGGACATCGTCCGGATCAACCCTCAGAGTGCCACCGGGGAGGTGAAGCGCTACACCAAGACCCCCACGCAGCCCCTCTCCTATGCGGTGGGAAAGCGGGAAATCATGAGGCTTCGCGAGGAGGTGCGCCGAAGGGAAGGCTCCGCCTTCTCGCTGAAGGGCTTCCATCACCGCTTGCTTCAGTTTGGATCCATCCCCCCTCGTCTCGTCGCCGAGCGAATCCTTCCCTCCACTCAGGCATAGTAGCTCAGCAGCGCGTCCACGAAAGCGTCGGCCATCTTCTGACGGAAGGCGGGGTCGGTCAGGAGACGGGCATCGCGAGGATTATTGATGTTGCAGACCTCCAGCAGGATTTGCACCGACACCTGATTGCATCGGAGCACCGCGGGGACCCACGGCCGGGTCCGGCGAATGATGCGGTCGCGGACGGGCTGGTACGGGTGGATCGCGGCCCCCCGGCGCTTGAGCGCTCGGAGGAGGTGCGCCGCGAATTCCCGTGAGAGTCCTTCGGATTTTTGGCGTTGCTCCCTGGTGAACGAGACGTACGCCTGCTCGCGCACTTCCTTGCGGGCCTGATAAGCGGCTCCCTTGAATCCGTAGGTTCTCCCCCGGTACCGCTCTCCGGGCACGTAGATCATCGTCCCTCCCACGCTCGGATGGAGAGAATCGGCATGCAGCGAGGCGAACACCACCTTGTCCGAGTCCACTCCTTTTTTCTTGAGGCTCCGTAGATACGAATTGGAGAGGTACCATCGAAGATTGACGCCGAGATCGTTCGGCGCCGCGGAGCTCAGCCGTAGCGGAGGCGTGGTGAGAATCGCCTCGGACTGGTTCAAGGGGAGCTTTCGTGCCTCGAAGACGCGATAGCCGTACTGAGTGTCCTTGATGGTCGTGAGCACCTGCGCCCCGGTGAGCTTGGACAGCCGGTCCTTGATCCGGCACATCACGTCGTAGACATAGTCGCTCTCCCAGACCCCGTTGTGGGAAGCCCCGATATCACGTCCGCCGTGACCCGCGTCCAGGATCACCGTCACGCCTTCCAGATCACGGCTGACGGCCTGGTTCTTGAACCGCTCCACCTCCCGCCGGCTCAGCTCGTACTCGATCCTCCTCAGATCCCCGGCGGGGAGGAACTCCGGAAGAATGTTCTCACGGGGGATCTTGACCTCGTAGCCCACCGCTAGGGAGTGCACGTCCTCGATGCCGCTGCGCTTGGCGACCAGCGTGGCCATCTGATTCACGTCGTCCGGATCGAGCAGACCGGTGAACCGGACGACGACGGACGAGTAGATGGCTTCCCCCTTTCGGAGCCTGTAGGCTCCATATTCTCCTGCTTCGTCCCGGCCGAAAGTGAGATCTCCCTCGGCGGTGGGCAGGGGCGCCGCGAAGGCGGGAAGCAGAAGCGATTTGTGAATCTGGATCACCTGGCCGGCGACCGGGGTCAGGTCGCGGAGCTTGTTCATTTGCGCCAGCGTCTGGAAGTTCTTCCCGTCGCCCGTCAGCCAGAGGGCGAGGTGCCAGAGGCTCTCGGCCGCGACCGGGATCTTGCCTCGTCCCACCGGGTGCAGCCAAAAATCGCCTTGCAGGCGGTCCTCGGGAAACAGCCTCGCGATCGTCAGGTATTTGTAAGAGTCGCGAAGCTCTTCGTACGGCACCAGGACATAGTTTTTCCCGGGCTGTCCCGCGACGCTGGGATTGAAGGCCCGGACCTCCTCCCATCGAGACGGATCCCTCATCACACCTCGGGCCACCGATTCTGGCGTCTCCTCCGGATGGCGGCGGACCTCCAAGAAAAGGGCGTTTTCCTCGCTCAACAGGATGCGTATTTCGGGGCTTACCTCGAAAGTGCGCAGATGCTCGGGAAGCTGGAAGGAAGAGACCGGGCCGGCGGGGCCCTCAGCCGAGGGAGCCGGTCGAGTCGCCGCCACCAGAATCGCCAGGAAGGCGAAGAGGGCGCGGCGGGTCATCAGGCCTTCATGCGTCCAGGTCTTTCGGGCGATAGCGGGCCCGGAAGTTCAGATTCGATTCGAGAGACGCGGCTGCCGAGAGCAGACGCCCCTCGCCGAAGGGAGGACCCACGATCTGCAGACCGATGGGAAGTCCTTCCGAGGAGACGCCGCACGGGAGGGACAAGGCCGGGATTCCCACCAGGTTGATCGTGGCGGTGAAGATGTCCGACAGATACATCTCGAGAGGGTCTTCGGTCTTTTCTCCGAAGCGAAAGGCGACCGTTGGGGTCGTGGGAGTGACGATGAGGTCGACTCTCTGGAACGCCTCCACGAAGTCGGTCCTCAGGAGCGTTCTGACCTTCTGTGCTTTGAGGTAGTACGCGTCGTAGTACCCGGAGCTGAGGACGTAGGTTCCCAGCATGATGCGGCGCTTGACCTCCTTTCCGAACCCGATCGAGCGGCTCCTGCGATACATCTCGGAGAGATCCTCCGCTGCGTCGGCACGGAATCCGTAGCGGGCTCCATCGTAGCGCGCGAGATTCGAGGAAGCCTCCGCCGTGGCGAGGATGTAGTAGGTGGGAATGGCGTAATCGGTGTGGGGGAGCGAGATATCCTCCACGCTTGCCCCCATCTCTTCCATGCGATTCAGAGCCGAGCGGACCGCGGCACGGATCTCCGAGTCCAGACCCTCGGCGAAGTACTCCCTGGGAATGCCGATCCGGAGGGCGCCCATCCCACGCTGGAGCTCGGCGGGGTAGTCCGGTGCCGGAATCCGCGCCGACGTCGAATCTTTGGGATCGTGGCCCGCGATCACCACGAGCGTTCGGGCGAGATCCTCGACGGATTTCCCGAAGGGACCGATCTGGTCGAGCGATGAAGCGAACGCCACGAGCCCGAACCGAGACACGCGACCGTAGGTCGTCTTGAGACCCGGCACTCCACAAAATGCGGCCGGCTGGCGGATCGACCCTCCGGTATCCGATCCGAGTGAGACGGGGACCATGTCCCCGGCGACGGCCGCCGCCGAGCCTCCGCTGGATCCCCCTGGGACTCGCGCGAGGTTCCAGGGATTCCTGGTCTTTTCGTAGGCGGAATTCTCAGTGGAAGAGCCCATGGCGAACTCGTCCATGTTGGTTTTTCCGACCAGGACCGCGCCCGCCTCTCGAAGCCGCAGGATCACGGTCGCATCGAATGAGGGAACGAAGTTTCGAAGGATTGCGGAGCCGCAGGTGGCGGGGTGCCCGGCCAGGCAAATGACGTCCTTAATGGCCACGGGGAGTCCGGCCAAGGGACCTGGGTCCTCGCCTCGGGAGAAAGCCGAGTCGATTTCCCTCGCCTGGGCGAGCGCCTCTTCCCTCAGGACGCAGCGAAAGGCCTGCACACGCGAGTCCACCGCCTCCACACGATCGAGAGACACCCCCACGGCCTCCTGAGCGGAAATATCCCTGGAGCGGATCAACGCGAGCAGTTCGTGGCCCGTGAGATGAAGCAAGTCGCGCATGCGAAGTCAGCCAATCACTTTGGGGACGGCGAAGTGCCCATCCTTACTCTCCGGGGCGTTCGCCAGGGCCTCGGAGACTTCGAGCGAGGGGGCGATGAGATCCTCCCTGAAAGCCTGGCGCATCTCGGTCACGTGAGAGGTAGGCTGGACGTTCTGCGTCTCCAGCTCGTCCAGCTTTTCGATGTACAAGAGAATGGAATTGAGTTGGCGGGCGAAGACCTCCAGCTCTTCGTCGGCGAACTCCAGGTTTGCCAGGCGGGCGATGTGACGCACCGTCTCAAGAGGAATGCTCATCCGTCGAGGCTCTCCATGTCGAGGAATTCCAAACTCCAGGCGGGCGGAAGCATAGAAGATGGTGCGAGATAATTCAAGAATCCCCGAGGGCTTCGCAGGGAGCGCCCGAGAATCCCCTTGACGGGCAGGGCAAGGCCGAGCAAAATCGCCGCCGTGCGAGTCTCCCCCTCCGGCATCTCTCTTTCCATTTTGCTATCCATCCTGACCGTGCCTTCCTCGGCATTCGCATCGGAAGCATCGGCATTGTCGACGACCCCCGTGGACCTGAGCGTCGAAACCTTGCAGGTGGGACCCAGCGGCACCGAGACGCTTTGGACCGATGAAGCACGAATCTTTCTCGGCAAGGGAGCGGTCCTGGAAAAGGAAGTCAGCCTCCGGGGGAAAACCGCACGGCGGCGGCAGGCCATGGAGAAAGTTCTGCTCCAAGCGGAGCTGCGCCCCGTGGAATTCACGTCCGCGGGCCTGAGCGTGGCGCTCCAATCCAAAGTGAGAGTCCTCGCCACCACCACGGGAGGAGTCCTCCCGCCGCGCGGTGAGATTTCCCGCACGACCCGCGTGGAGATCTTGAGAGGAGGCTCTCAGCTCGTGTCGGTCTACGAGTCGGCGGATCTCGACATGAAGCTGACGCTGAATCTTCGCTGGTCTCTTCCCGAGGAACCGAGCTCCGGCGAAGGACCGCCTGTTCCCATCGATTTCGCCGTTCGAGTCTTCGAAATCACTCGAAACAACGAGGTCCTTCTGTCCGAGAACCAGTTACCGACGCTGCTGGGGCACCAAGCCATCACCACCGTCGAGCGAGTGGTTTCGGTCACGGCATCGGAAGGGGATGGGAAGCGCGCCAGGCAAGACAAGATGGAGATCACCCTGTTTCCGCGCTATCTTGCGGACCGCAGCCTGAGCGTGGGCCTTACGATTAAGGGCGATCTCGTAACTCTTACTCCTAATGAGAATTACGCTCATCCTCTAGCGTATGAGGGGAATTACTTGCTCTCACCTCTGCTTCCGGAGACCGTTGAGATGGAGGTTTCCTCGGATTCTCTCGAGAAGGAAGGATGGGAGCGAGTCCGGTTCCGGCTCGAAATTCTCGCCAAGTTTTGACTCGCGCAAGCGCCTCTATCCAAGCAATCGGACAGATTGACATACCTTGCTGACTCGATTAAGGTAAGGGCCCGTTTGGGATGGCCAAAGCCTTTCGAACTTGTTCACCTTCTCGAGAGGTTGCAACCTGACTAGAGGCCTCCGGCTCTCAAAATACCTGCTGGGAACCGCCCTTCTCGCTGCCACTTGTCAGGTCGGGCTTGTCTCGGCCGCGGCGGAAGATTCTCCCTTCCCGGGCACGGGTGCCGTCCTGGATTGGATGGGCGGCGCAATCCCGGGAGTGGAGATTACGATCTTTCCCCTCCAGGGGGGCGCCGCCTCGCCGCTCTTGGTCCTTCGCACCGACGAGCGTGGACGTTTCGAGCTCAAGGACCTTGCCCCCGGCGGCTATTTTCTCGCCCTAAACAAGCCCGGCTATCAGATTCAGCTCGCCCAGGCCAACACGCGCCTGCTCTCGCTGCTCAGGATTCGCATGACGCCGGACTCTTCCAGAGTCCCTGAGAACATCAGCCCGGCCGGCTCGATGGATTGGGTTCTCCGCCTTCCCAAGAGCGATGTGCTGAAGGAAGAGCGCCCG
>DASYRY010000085.1:0-2605 GCA_036004025.1 Candidatus Polarisedimenticolia bacterium
GCCCTGATCTCCAAACCGGCGCCCCTCTCTCGATGGCCTGGATGCCTCTTTTTATACCCCCGAAACGTCTATCGTCAACCGGAAGCAGCGTCGGGGCCGCCCCGCGAGAACGGGTCTTTCTCCCTGGTATACTCTTCACGCTTCCTCCCGGGGGGTTTCCGTGCCTGCCGTGTACCTCGACAACGCGACCACCACGCGCCTCGATCCCGCGGTCTTCAGCGCGATGCTTCCGTTCCTGGAGGAGGGATTCGCGAGCCCCGATTCTCCCCACTCCGAAGGGAGGCGAGTCCGGAATGCGATGGAGAATGCGCGCCAGGAAGTGGCGCGGCTGGCGGGCTGCCGCGCGGAGGAGATCATTTTCACGGCCTCCGCGTCGGAGGCCAACAACCTGGCGCTGAAAGGATGCTTTCGCGCGCGCGGGCGAGGCTGGAGCAGGATCCTCATCTCTTCGGTGGAGCATGTCTCCGTGTGGCACCCGGCGCGCAGCCTCGCGAGCGAGGGGGCGGTTCTGGTGGAGGCGCCGGTGGATTCCTGCGGCACGTTGGATCCCGGTGATCTGGGCGACCTGCTGCGAGCAAGGACCGGCCTGGTCTCGATCCTCCATGGGAATCCCGAAATCGGGACGCTCCAGCCGGTGCGCGAGCTCTGCCGGATTGCGAAAGAGCAAGGCGCGCTGTTTCACACCGATGCAACCCTCACGGCCGGATTGTTCCCCGGTCTCTGGCAAGAGACCCAGGCGGATCTCATGACGATCTCGCCCCATCTGTTTCACGGACCGAAGGGGATCGCCGCCCTGCTGGTGCGTCAAGGCACCAGGCTCCAGCCGCAGATCGAAGGAGGCATTCAGGAAGGAGGTCGGCGTGCCGGAACCCAGCTGGTGGCGCTGGCAGTGGGATTCGGGAAGGCTGCCCGGATGGCGCGCGAAGCGGCGCCAGGCAGGGCCGTGGCCTTGAGACAGCTCGGAGATGGATTGAACAGGCGTCTGATCGAGACGATCTCGGATTGGGTATCGACCGGGGACCCGGAACATCGGGTGCCGGGGCACCTGAGCCTCTGCGTGCGGTACGTGGAGGGAGAAGCAATCGTGGGCCTGCTGGATGATTCAGGAATCCAGGCTGGCAGCGGCTCCGCCTGCACGCGAGGCGCCGGAAAGCCTTCGCACGTCCTGCGCGCCGTCGGGGTGGATCCCATCGTGGCCAGAGGCGCGCTCGAGTTCTGCTTCTCGAGATTCAACACGACCCAGGACGCCCAGGAGGTGGCTCGCGTCTTGCCAGGAATCGTGGAACGATTGAGACGCCTGTCTCCCATCGCTCCCCAGCTTCCCCTATCTTGAATCAGAACGGACGGATGACCAGCCCTGTGAAAACCTTGGGGTAGAAATAGGTGCTCTTCTGAGGAAGCCTCAACCCTTTCTGCGCGGCCCGGACCACCGACTCGATCGGGAGAGGATTCAGTAGAAAGGCCGCTCTCGATTCCCCGGATCGCACCCGGCGGAACGCCTCGCCTGCATCCGAGGTATAGGCGACGGCCCCTCCCGAGACCGCTTCCGCGGAGATGCCGAGCGTTTCGGTGAAGACGGCATGCTGCAGCAGCTCGGTATCGAGGCCGCTGCCGCTCTCCCCTTGATCGCCGGCCGTGCGCCCGACATGGAGCAGCAGGGATGGGCCGTCCGGGAGCACTACCCCCACGCTCCCCTCCCCTGCGCCGCGCACCCGCGACAGCACCTCCTCGGGCCCTGACTCGTGGGGGATTTCGCTCACCAAGTGTCGCCGGCGCAGGGCGTCCGCCAGCTCCCGCGAAGTTCCCGTTCCCGGCGCCGCCCGCAGGAGGCGGTGGATCGGGAACACGCGGAAGCCCCGGTCCTGGAGGCTGCAGAAGAAAGCGAGCACGTAGCCCGCTCCCTCCTCCTGGGGATGCTCGTTCCGGACCGCCATGGCGGCTTCATAGCGGTGATGGCCATCGGCGATCAACGTCCAGTCCGGAAGCAGGGCCTTGTGCAGTCTGTCCACGGCGCCGGGGTCGTCGATCCTCCACATCTCATGGGTAATCCCGGCATCGTCCTGGAAGGCGAAGAGCGGAGGGACGGCCACGGAGGCGGCGAGCACTCTCCCCGCTTCGCCCGTGGAATCAGGATGCAACAGGAAAATCGGACTGAGGTTCGCGCGGCAGGCCTCAATCAAGCGGGTCCTGTCCCTCCGGGGTGCATCGAGCGTCCTTTCGTGAGGCAGGACGATCCTCTCCTCGGATTTCGCGGCAGGCAGCGCTAGGGCGCCGAGAAAGCCGAGCCGCATCGCGTTTTCCCCGTCGGGCCCGCGGAAGCTCTGCCGGTAGGGATAGAACGATACGGCAGGATCCCGCTCGAGCGTGCCATCCTCCCGCCATTTTCGAAGCAGCGCGGCCGCTCCCGAGTAGAAACTTCCATCCTCGATCCGCCCCGCCTCCCCCGGCAGGATCAGGCGGATCACATTTCGCGCATGCCGCGCCTCGTAGCCGGCCCTCGCCGTTTCGGAAATGACGTCGTAGGGAGGAGACGTCACGCACGACATGTCCGCGGAATACCGGGAATGGTACCGAAGGGCCCGGAAGGGAACGACGCAGGCCATTC
>DASYRY010000086.1:0-6211 GCA_036004025.1 Candidatus Polarisedimenticolia bacterium
CTGGACATCAGCGTGAAAACTGCCGAGACCCACCGCACCAACATTATGCGGAAGCTCGACTGCCATTCGATGAGCGACCTCGTCCGATACGCCATACGCAACAACATCATCAGCCCCTGACCCGCCAATGGGATCCAGCCGGTAAGGTCATTCAGCCCGCCCCCTACAGGATCCGCCGGATTGGCCCGGCGCGAAAGATCGGGAGAATACTTCCACACCCGATCTTGAATAGGGAGGCGTCATGTTTCCGAAAGCCCATGCTAGTTCCAACCGCCGAGTGCCGGATCGTGGCTACCCTGTTTCGGTCCTCCCCAAGAACTTCTTTGGAATGCTCCGCAGCCGGACCTCGGGGTTTGGAGAGCGCCGGCTCGCGGTCGCCGTCTTCGAAGATGCGGTCCACTGCCTCGAGAGATTCCGGAATGCCAGGGATTACGAGAGCCGGGCGCTCTATTGGGAGGCGGAGCAGTGGATGGACAGCCGGGAGAAGGAGGACCTGTTCTCGTTCGAGAGCATCTGCTCCATCCTGGGCATCCGTTCCCATTCGATCCGTGAGCGGTTCTGCCTCTGGCGCGAAGGACGCCTTCGCGAAGCCGAGGCGATCCTCCCCGGGGTGCTCGAGCAGCCCCTCTCCGCGGCCCGCGCGGGAGTCTAGCGCAGCCGGGAAACTCACCGAGGAATGGCTTCCGGCCGCTTCATCCCAAGAAGGCCCTGGGCCCCTTTGCGAGCCATTTCGTCTCGGTAAGTCCGGGGCCTCCCGCCCGTTTCTGCGATGACGTACAATCCCCACCTCTAACCCGTGGTCAGGGTCTCCCATCGGGAGCTCGAGATCGCCCGAAGAGCCTCTCCCATCGGAGCGCCGATGCAGCGAATGGGATTCGGCGCAAAGCGAGGTGAAGTCGGGGCGAGTCGCTTTCGCCCCGGGGAGTTCGCCCAGAGCACCCGAGAGGACGACTCCTCCGACTGGGGTTACGTCCAGCTCACCGTGGCGTTTTGAGAAAGAACGAGGGAGGGGCGATATGGCCATCCGAGTGGGGATCAACGGCTTCGGGAGAATAGGACGTCTCTTTCTGCGCGCGGCGAAAAGCAGCCGCAGGGACTTCGATTTCGTGGCGATCAACGACCTTGCGGACACGCGGCAGATGGCGCTGCTGCTGCGTTACGACTCCATCCACGGTCCGTACCCGGGCAAGGTGGAGGCCGAGGGCGAGGACCTCGTGGTGGATGAGGATCGGATCCACACCCACAAGGTGACCGACAAGCGCGAGGGAGACCCGTTCCCCTTTCCCTGGGGAGACGTCGGAGCGGATATCGTGGTAGAGGCGACCGGTCTGTTCCGGCGCATCACCGAGCTGGAGCGGCACCTGAGCGCGGGGGCGAAGAAGGTGGTCCTCACGGTGCCCGCCAAGGATCCGCTCGAGGCCACGGTGGTTTTGGGCGTCAACGATCACATCCTGAAACCCTCCCACCGGATCGTTTCCAATTCTTCGTGCACGACCAACTGCGCCGCACCGGTCGCCAAGGTGCTTCACGATCTCTACGGAATCCGGGAGGGTTTCCTCACCACCGTGCACGCCTACACCAACGACCAGCGCCTCTTCGATGTCCCGCACAAGGACGCCCGGCGCGGTCGCATGGCGCCGATGAACATCGTCCCGACCTCGACCGGCGCCGCCAAGGCGGTCGGGCTCGTGATCCCCGAGCTGAAGGGGAAGCTGGAGGGGCTGGCGTTCCGCGTTCCGGTCCCGTCGGGGTCGGTCGTGGATCTCACCGTGATCACCCACAAGCGTCCGGCGGTCGAGGAGATCCACGATGCCATGCGGAAGGCGGCGGCGGGACCCATGAAGGGAATCCTTCAAGTGACCGACGACCCCATCGTCTCCGCCGACGTGATCGGCAATCCGCACTCCTCGATCTACGACAGCCAGCTGACCCAAGTGCCTCAGGAGGACATGGTGAAGGTGATCGCCTGGTACGACAACGAATGGGCGTACGCCATGCGCCTGGTGGATCTGGTGGAAAAAGTGGCGTCGCTCTCCTGACAGGAATCCTGGCCCGTCCTTTCCCGGCCGTGATAGGATGCCCTCAAGCACCCCACACCTTTCCGCAGTCCGTGGACTCCTCGTCCACAAGGAGGGCTCCCGATGAACCGCCCGCGAATCGCGCAGATCATCCTGGTCCTTCTCATGATCTCCGGCACCTCCGCTTCCATCGGGCCGGTGCTCGCCAGCTGCGGCAGCGCCCCGGTCTTTCACGGCTTCACCAGCTCGTTCGAGCAGTGCGGGCCGAACGCAGTCGCTTTCGCCTGGTTTCACGGCCGCGCCGTCCAAAGAGTCATCGCTTGTGAGTGTGCCGCTAACCAGGGGAACACGGCCGCCGGTCACGACAGCGGAGGCAACCAGAACGCGGTGGAGGGGATGTACGTCGACGGCCCCAATGGCGGCGCGGCAAACGGTTCCTATCTGGGAAACACCGATTTCGCCAACGGCGGCTACGACGGCTGCATCTTGAACATTCCCGAGGCGCCGACTCCGTCTGGCTGCCGTGGCGGTCCCGACTTCGGAGTCCTCGACTACGTGATCGCGGGCGTCGACCCCTCGGCCCCGAACCTGGCGCGCATGGCGGTGTTGTCGGTGGATTACAACGAGTTTCTCGCGGCGTGGATCCTCGACAACGCCGGCGCCCCGGCGGTGGATGGCGACCCCTGCGGAGACGATGCGCTTTCCACCCTTCCCCAAGCGGTGAACTGCACTCCCATCCCGGCCCCGGCCATCACCGGCATATCCACCGATGCGACGGGAGCCAACGTCGCGTTGGCGTTCGGGGACGTATCGGGGATCCCGATCCTGGATGACTGCGCCATCGCCGAGACGCGGGCCACGAACTGCCCGCGGAACCTGTACGCCGGCCGGGTCCTGATGTTCAAGCTCGGCGCGTGCATCCCCGGCACGGAGGGCACCTTCGACCGCCGGGTCTATGTCTATCCGCCTTCCCCGCCCGCCGGCACCCTCGCGGTGCACGCGAACTGGCTGACCTTCAGCTTGGAAGATCAAAACTACAACGGGATACTCGATGTCGGCGAGGATGGGTCCCACGGCGGGGTGGTCAACGGCTTCCTCGATCCTTTCATCATCGCAGGCACGGCCCCGGCGACCACCGTGGTCCGGATGTCGCGGCTCTCCGGCAGCACTGCCTGCCTCTATCTCGGAATGACGATCGGTCTGGATGCCAACCGAGTTTCCATCGACCCGCCGACCGACACCCTGTTCGGCGAAATGGTCCTCGCTCCGGTGGTCTCCGTCAATCCTACCCCACTTAATTTCTTCGTCATCGCAGCGGCCGATACGATCACGAGCGTCACGGCGAGCCGCGCGCGCGGCGAAGCCACGGTCGAGTGGACGACCGGCGCCGAGATATCGACCGCGGGATTCAACCTCTTCGGCTCCAAGAGGCACGGCGGCGAGGTGCAGCTCAACGCCGCGCTGATCCCGGCCAAGGAGGGGACCAACGGCCGCGGGGCGAGCTATAGCTTGACGGTCGACGCCTCCCGGCTCCGTGGAGCCGGGGAAGTTCTCGTCGAGCTCGTCAGGACCGACGGTTCTAGGGTGCGCTCCAGCCCGGCAAGCTTCTGATCCGGAGAGCCGAATCCTGCGTGCCGTGACGCGCGGCACGCCGCGTCCAGGAGAAAGCGGTGGATCAGGAACCGTATCGGGAGGAGGGGCCGCCGCGCCGGCGGTTGCTCTTCCTCCTGCTGGCCGCCGGCCTCCTGCTCCGGCTCGCCCTTGCCTGGGCTCCCTTCTCCTATTTGGCCGCGCGCGGCCCCCTCATCGACGATGCGTTCTACTCTTTCGGCATCGCCCGGAATCTGGCTCTCGGGCATGGGCCCACCGCCGACGGGATCCATCCGACCTCCGGTTTCCAGCCCCTCTACACGTTTCTCCTGGTTCCGTTCTATCTCCTCTTTCCCCGCGATCCCATCCTGCCGATTCATCTGGGGCTGACCGTCCTGGCGGTGGCCGGCGCGGCGACAGGATGGTTCCTTTTTCGAATCGTCTCGCGGATTGCCAGCCGTCCGGCCGCTCTCTTCTCGCTGACTCTCTGGACCTTCGCTCCCTACTTCCTGACTCAGGGGCTGAATGGATTGGAGACTGGACTGTTCGGACTCGGACTGGCGGTCACGCTCGACTGGTACCTCGGACGGATCCGCCAGGAGGCGTCGCGGCGAGACCTCCTGGTATTCGGCCTGCTCATGGGCCTGACTCTTCTCGCTCGAGTCGATGGCGCTCTCTTCGCCGCGGCCCTTGCGCTGGATTTTCTCCTGCGAAGAGGGAACGGGATCCTCACGAGGATCCGCCAGGGCGCCGCGGCGGCTGCGGGAGCGCTGGCGATCCTGACGCCCTATCTCGCCTTTCTCCTGGTGCGCTTCGGCGTCCTGATGCCGGAATCGGGAGGCGCGGTGCGCTTCCTCTCGTTGTGTTATGGCACGCTCTTCGTGCTGGGCCCTCGCGCCGCCTTTTACTTTCCTCCCGAGCAGGTGCCTGACATCTACTATGCCGGAAGCCTCCGGAAGGCGGTGCAGGTCCTCCTCGGAGAGCCGCTCCTATTCCCCTCCTCGCTCGTCCTCTATCCTGCGACGATAGCGAAGCTTTTCACCCCCCGGACGGCCTTCCTGGTGCTTGCGGGAGGTCTGGCGCTGCTCGCCAACTTTTTGCTCCTGTTTCGCGCTGCAAGTCCGGCGAAGGAGGCTCATCGTGGGTTCACGCGCGTCACCCTCGCCTGCGCAGCGCTCTGGGTTCCCGCCTACGCGTTCGGCGTGCTGGGACAGTGGTGGTTCGATCGTTACTTTTTCGCTCTCTTCCTGTTCATGACCATGGCGTCAGGCCCGCTGCTCGATCATCTCGGAAGCAGCGGCTTGCTGATCCGGGTTCCTCCCGCGCGCCTCGCCGCGACGGCGGCGAGTCTTCACCTTCTCCTGTTCGCATTCCAGATCCCGGAGCAGTTCTTGCAGCACAAGCCTTACCGCAACGTCCTGAGTTACATCGAGGCGGCCCGGGCGCTGGATCGAGCGCTGCCGGCGGGCGCGCGTGGCGGAGCTTTCCAGTCGGGGACGATCGGCTACTTCGCCCGCCATCCCGTGGTGAACCTGGACGGAGTGGTGAATCGGGATGCGACGGCTGCACTTCGACAGGCGAGGATGACCGAGTACATCCGCGCCGAAAAAATCGAGGCGATCATCGACTGGCCCCTCTGGATCGAAGCTCTGCTGGTCCGGCGCTCGCCGGCAGGAGAGGGGCGGAATCTCGGTCCGGCTCAAAATGCCGGGCAGTTCCTTCTGATCCGAGTGTCGCCGACCATGGGACTGGCGCTCGGCCCATCCCCTCGACCCTAGCGATTCGAAAAATCTGCGCCGACTCGAGGGCATCCGCGCCTCGAGGCGAATTATTTTCGCGATGCGAGTCGCCGTCCTGCCAGATCCTGTCTCACATAACGAATCGAAGATTGCCCAGCGAACGCGGCTCGATTCAGGTCCCCAGCCGCTCAGGAAGCCCGCCTGAGGCCGCTCCAAAGCAGGCTCGAAACTTGCCGATGCCCGATTCGATCGGTGGTACAGGCATTGCTGAGTGATCGGATGGAAGTCGCCCGGGTCTCTCGCCGGGAGGCTTGGGTCCTCAGCGACGGCGACAGTTTTGATCCGGCTCGGTTCTCTGCTCGAGGCGCTGCGTCAGCCAGGGAGAAACGTGCCGGAGTGGAGCTCCGAGGCGCGGACCGTCCGCTTCGGAAAGGGCGGGAGCCACGATCCCTGGGGGGAGAGCGGCTCCCGCCCTAAGGGTCTCTGCGCAGGATCTCCCGGGCCGAGTCCCCGTGGTTCCACGCTTCCGCCGCGTGCAGCCGTTCATGAGTTATCTTGGATCGTGTCACCGTACTGGTACGGGGTTTGCTGCAGCACGAATCGCCCTCCGGGGCAAAAGGAGGTCTCCATGCCAGAAAGGTCCAGCCTGGTCCGGATCGCGACGCTCCTCGTGATGGGTGGCGCCGCGATGGCCCTGTTTCCCTCCAGGGCCTCTGCGATTTCCGCCTGGAGTCGCAAATACGAGGTCCCCTGTTCCACGTGCCATTTCCCGGCGCCACCCCGCCTGAACGTCTATGGCGAGAAGTTCCGTCGCGCCGGATATCGCACGCCGGAAGAGTTCAATAAAGACGTGGACTGGAAATC
>DASYRY010000087.1:0-1652 GCA_036004025.1 Candidatus Polarisedimenticolia bacterium
GTGGCTTCCACGCGTACCACGAGGGAGCGGGGGATGGTGACGCTCCCGCCGGCGATCTCGAAAACCAACTGATCGCCCCGGTACTCCCACGACTCGACGGGGATGCTCCTTCCATCCTTGAGATGGAGCACGTCCGCCTCCCCTTCGCCGGAAGCGAATGCCACGAGAATCAGCAGGAGGGTCCCGAGCTTCCGCACGTCATTCCTCCGCCTGAGGAATCGCCTGCCGCAGGCTGACTACCACAGGACGGCCTCCTTGCTCGAGGAAGAATCCGGGGATCGAGGATCGACCCGACTGCGCCTCCTCCAGGCTGGGATAGATTCCCCAGCAGAGCCGGTAACAAGCCCGTTCCTGCAGCGCGAAAGGAAGAACGAAGAGGCGGCCGGCGGGATCCGTGCGGGCGGCTGCCTTGCGAAGCGAATCATCATGGCAGGCGATGGCGATCTGAAGCGTGAAGCCGGTCGCTGCCTCGGGAGAGAGCACCTTAGCCCAGCTCCTCCCCGCCGCGGCGAACTCGCCGGCGTCCAGGTGGGCACGAGCCTTGCGGAAGGATTCAGCCGCGGTGGGTTCGGAAGGCTGCGCGGGCGGGGCCTTGCTGGGGGGGATCTGCGCGGGCGGCTCTCCGGGAGCTTCCTCGGCGCTGGCGTCCTGAGCGGCAGGCGACTCGCCCGCGGCGTCACCGGGCGAAGGTGGAAGAGGTGACTCCTCCTGCTTCGAAGAGGGGGCCGGCGGCCCCGAGTCGCTCTCGCTCGCATCATTCTCCAGGGGGCGGGGTTCGGGAGGTTTGACGTCTTCTTGCGCTGGAGGGGAGACTGTCGTTCCACCGGCGGGAGCAGGGGCTCGAAGAAAGACGAACCAGTACGATCCCACGGCAAGCAACAGGAACCCGCCGAAAACGGAGAGCATCGACCAGGACCGCGAAGGCGCAGCCGGCGGGAGGCTCGAGGTGAACGGACCCTTGAATTCTCTCGAGACCGATGCCACGTGCCTGCTTTCCTCCGCGCTCGTCGGATCGAGGGTCTCGGTATCCATCAAGGATGCTGCATCTTCGCGCTGGGGGGGCGAGGCGGGTTCCTCTTCTTCCTCCGCGGCCGGCTCCTCTATCGGCTGAACTCCCTCCGTGCCGCTGTGGTCGAATCGCTGGCGGAAGTCGGGAATCGCCTCCGGCTGGTGATCTTCCACGGAACGCGGCGGGGGCGCAGGCACGGAAGGAAGCGTGGGACTCGCTTGCGTCTCGATCTCCGTGGGCGGGGGAGCGAGGATGACAGGCACCTCCACCGCCTGGGCGGAAGGCGCGCTTGCTTCGTCTTGCCCCTGCTCCTCCTGTCCTTTGGGCGCGACGCAACCGAGAAGCGAGAGGCCGTAGACGACCTTGCTGGCCGAGAAATCATCCATGCCGGAGGCCTGTCCGAACTCGCGGATGGCCAGCGGATCCTTGAAGCGATCGGCGAATTCCCTCCAGCCGCGCGGCAGCCGGATCCCTCCGGTTCCGTTCCCCGCCGCGCCCGTCGAAACGTAGACGGTGTCGGGCGCTCCCACCTCCAGCAGAACGAAGCTCCGATCGGGAAGATCGCGGATCTCATCGAGGAGCATCTCGAGCGTATCGACGTTCAAAGACGTGATTTCACGCGGGAAATAGCCTGACTGGATCT
>DASYRY010000088.1:0-4155 GCA_036004025.1 Candidatus Polarisedimenticolia bacterium
GTCTCCGGGGATCTGGCCGATGTCTTTCGGCTCTCCTTCATCATCGTGGGGCAGGTCCTCTGGGTCTTCTACCTCTATCCGAAGCTCTCGGCGCTTTGCCTGGTGATCCTTCCCCTCGTGCTCTACCCCATCACGCGCTTCGGGAGGCGGCTGAAGATCACCAGCCGCACCAGCCAGGAGAAGATGGCCGATGTCACCAACATCCTCAAGGAGACCATCACAGGCAATCGCATCGTGAAAGGCTTCGGCATGGAGGAATACGAGGTCCATCGGTTCGCCGAGGCGCTGAAAAAGGTCCAGCGCCAGGAGCTGCGAGGCGCGCGACTGGTGTCCCTATCTCCTCCCATCATGGAAATGGTGGGGGCCCTGGCGGCCGCGCTCCTGATCGTCTATGCCGGATATCAGATTTCGAGAGGCGCCGCGGACGCCGGGCAGTTTTCCAGTTTTCTCTTCTCCCTCGGATGGCTCTATGCCTCTGTCAAGAACCTTGCGAAAATCAACAATGATTTCCAGCAGTCGATGGCGGCCACGCACCGAGTCTTCGAGATGATGGACGCCAAGGTCGATGTGGAAGACAAACTGGGGGCCGTTCCCCTGGCCCCCTTCCGGGAGGTCATTCAATTCGAGGACGTCGCGTTCCGTTATGACTCCAAGCCCGTCCTGTCTGGAGTGAACCTGCGTGTGCGCAGCGGGCAAGTGATCGCCATCGTGGGAGGCAGCGGAGCAGGAAAGACTTCCTTGGTGAACCTTCTACCTCGTTTCTACGACGTGGAGTCCGGCCGGATCACCGTTGACGGAGTGGACATCCGGGATGTGACCCTGATCTCGCTGCGATCACAGTTTTCCCTCGTGACGCAGGAGATCCTGCTCTTCGACGACACGGTGAGGAACAACATCGCCTATGGTCGCCAGGAGGTCCCCCTTCAGGATGTCGAGGCGGCGGCACGAGCCGCCTACGCGCACGATTTCGTTCAACGTCTCCCCTTAGGGTACGACACTCGACTTGGAGAGGCCGGGCATCTGCTCTCGGTCGGCGAGCGGCAGAGAATCTCGATTGCGAGGGCCCTGCTGAAGGACTCTCCGATTCTGATCCTGGACGAGGCCACTTCCGCCCTCGATACCGAATCGGAAGCCATGGTCCAGAAGGCCCTCAACAACCTGATGCGTGGACGCACGGTCTTCGTGATTGCCCACCGTTTTTCCACCGTGCGTAACGCCTCGGTGATCGCCGTCCTGGAGAGCGGTCGAATCGTGGAGCAGGGCAGCCATGACGCTTTGCTCGAGCAACGCGGAGCGTACGCCCGACTCTATGAGATGCAGTTCCGGGAGGGTACCGGGACACACGGATGAGTCACGCGCGCAGGCTCCTGTTGGTTCTTCTCGCTTCCTGCCTCCTGCTCTTCACTTTCCAGATTGGAAACCGGGACTTCTGGGACCCCGATGAGCCCCGCTACGCGGGGATCAGTCTCGGGATCCTGCGCTCGGCAGACTGGGTCCAGCTGAGAGACAATGGGGAGACCTACACGCACAAACCCCCTCTCTTTTTCTGGATGGTGGCCGCCGCGGCGCGACTGGGCGGTGGGCTGAACGAGACCACGGCCCGAATCCCGTCGAGCGCCGCGGCCTTGTTGTGCGCGTTAGGTGTTTTCAGCCTGGGCAGGAGACTCTTCGGGGCCCGCGTGGGGTGGCTTGGAGCCATGGTTCTGGCAACGACCCAGCGGTATTTCGTCGAGGCTCGATGGGTGCATATGGACACGCTCCTAGCTCTTTTCGTTCTCCTCTCGATGGTAAGCGTCTTTCGAGCCTTGGAAGGGGAGAGGGCTCAATGGGTCTGGGCCTATTCCTGGATGGCGCTTGGTTGCCTGACCAAAGGACCGCTGGCGCTCGCTTTTCCGGCCGTCGGCCTGTTGGTCTTCCTGGGCAGCTCCGGGGAGCTGAGACGTCTGCTCCAGTGCGGGGCTTGGTGGGGTATCCCGCTGGCGCTGACGCCGGCCACCGTTTGGCTGCTGATCCATGCGCGGCTCGCGGGTTTCAGCGCCCTCGAGGTGATCAGGACGCATGTCTTCCAGAGACTCCAGACGGGACTGCATCATCCGCGGCCCGCCTCTTACTACCTTTTATCTCTGCCGCTCGAGTTCCTCCCATGGACTCTCTTCCTCCCCGGCGCCTTTCTCGAGACCCTTCCTGTGTCGGGGCGAGAGAATCGTCGAAGCCTGCTCTTCCTCTACGGCTGGATCGTGGGCGGTGTGGCCTTGCTCAGCATCATCGCGGAGAAGCGTCCCTCCTATCTCCTGCCTGTGTTCCCTCCGCTCGCCTTGCTGATCGGCGCATTCCTGGATTCGTTCCTGACGCGCTACGACGCGGCGCCGCTCAAGCGCTGGATCGAATGGCCGATGATGCTGGGAGGAGCCGCATGTCTTGCGGGGACCATGGCTCTTGCGCGGATGGGAGGCGACACTCCAGGGCTCGTCGCCAGGCTGGCGCCGCTGGGTCTGTTCCTGTCGGTGGTTTTTGCCGCGGCCTGGTGGGCCTTGCTCTGGCGCCGTCGGGGCGTGGGGATCATCATTCTGTTCGCAGGATTCTCAGTCGTCTATCTCGCGATCGTCGTTACTTTCGTCCCATGGCTCAACGGCTACAAGTCGGCTCGTGCCTTCAGCGCTCGAATCATCTTGCGCGCGGGAGCCTCACCGGTGGGAGTGTACGGGGATCCTCTTCCCGGGGTGGCGTACTATTCGCATCGCCATCTCCCCTTGGTTCCGAGCGCCCAGGCGCTCGCGCGATTCCTTCAGGGACCTCCGGAAGGCTACTGCGTCCTTCGCGCTGAGGAGTTCCAGGGACTGTCATTGCGCGTTCCGATGAGGGTCCTTGAAGAAGCTCGCGTGGGACATAGAGGGTTGCTCCTGGTGGGGGGAGCCGCGAGAGACGGCCCTCAGGAGGAAGCCTCCCCGCGATAGACGTCGACGATTCGTTCCACCAAAGCATTCCAATCGAAGTGAGCGAGCGCATAACGTTGTCCCGCTTCGCCGATGCGCCGAGCCAGGGCCGGATCCCCGAGCAGCTCCGCAATCGCCGCCGCCAAGCGTGCGGTCGCATCTTGGGGTAGCGAAGGCGGCGCGTCGTAAGTAGACATGGGACTTCCGAATAGGTCCACCAGGACCCCCCGGTCGTTCTCTCCGAGCAGTTCCGCAAGACCCCCGAGCCGGCTGGCGACCACAGGCTTCCCCATGGCCATGGCTTCGAGGCAAGCGTGACTCGTCGACTCCATGGAAGAGGGGAAGACCACCACCTCCGCTAGAGCGAGATATCCTGCGACCTCCGAGTTGGGGATCGTGCCCACGAAATCGAAGCGAGAATCCACTCCGAGCTCGCGCGTCATTCGTCGGAGCGCCTCTTCGTGCGAACCCCAGCCGCCGATGATGAAGCGCGCGCCAGGACAGCTCTTCAGCACCAGGGGGGCCGCCTGTACCAGGTATTGAATCCCGTTCTTCGGGACCAGCCTGCGAACTGCCAGGACGACCCGATCGGAGCCATATCTCTGTCTTAAGCTCGCGGGGACCGGACGTGAGGCGTCGAAGTCGTCGGTGTCCACTCCGTTGGGGATGACGTGGATGCGTGAAGGCTCGCAATAGGAGGAGGCTAGATGCGCGAACTCGGAGCTCGTCGAGATGACCGCATCCGCGAGGGAGAGGGATTTCCTCCGATAGCGCAGGTGATTCCATCGTCGAAGGGGCGAATCATGGGGATTGTCGAGGAGGCCCATGCCATGGAGAGAGACGACGAAGCGCCTGGCGATTCTCCTGCTCACGGGGGCCGACAGAGCCGCTAGCCGATAGCAGTAGCGGGAATGGACGACGTCGGCGTGTCGGAACTCCATCTCGAGCAAGCGCCGGAGCGAGTGTCGGGCCAGAGGGCCGAAGGCGTGCGGAACGCGCAGGACGTCGAGACCTCCCGCCTCGGCCCCCTCCAGCGGATGCTTCTCGGTGGTGATGATCCGGACCTGGTGACCCTTCCGGCCCAGATACTTTGCCAGCCGGAAGGCTCCCAGCTCCTGTCCACCCAGCCGAGGAAGATAGGAATCGGAGGTGATGACGACTCTCAAGACCGCGCCGATGGGGAGGGGATAAGGACTCGCATGTCGGTTTTCAGTGAACCGTC
>DASYRY010000089.1:0-8067 GCA_036004025.1 Candidatus Polarisedimenticolia bacterium
CCGTAGATTTCCAGGGCTCCCGTGAAGCCTGGTCGAATTCCAAAGCGTAGGGACCAATCTTGCGCAGGACCGGCCCGGGTCCCGCTGCTGGTCGTCATTCTCCTGGCGGCGGTCCAGGCGCGCCCTTGTGGAGCATCCGAGAGCTCGGCGCGTCGGATCGGGCCGTTCCACAGAGGAATGGTCCTGGGAGTCTTCTCCAAGACCGATCCGGAATACTTCCGGAGGAGCCTGGGGGAGATGCAGGATCTGGGGGTGGACTCGGTTTCCCTGATCGTACCGAAGGTCCAGAAGGACGTGCGCTCCATCGGTTTCTATGACGATCCATGGATCACGCCGTCCGACGGCAGCATCAGGCTGGCGATTCGCGAGGCTCACCGCCGGAGAATGCGGGCATTCCTCCTCCCGATCGTCTACGTGAAGGACCTACGAGAAGGGGAGTGGCGAGGGACTCTAGCCCCCGCAAACTGGAGCGCGTGGTTTCGGGAATATGAGGTGATGATTTCCCACTACGCGCGTCTGGCTGCCGAGGAGCACGTCGAATACTTCAGCGTCGGGTCGGAGCTTTGCTCGACGGAGCGGATGTCGGATCGATGGAATCGGGTGA
This sequence comes from Candidatus Polarisedimenticolia bacterium, assembly GCA_036004025.1. Taxonomy (GTDB): domain Bacteria; phylum Acidobacteriota; class Polarisedimenticolia; order Gp22-AA2; family AA152; genus AA152. Next base: position 605 of record DASYRY010000089.1, read on the forward strand.
TCCGCAAGGTGAGACGAATCTATCCTGGTCTCATCACCTACTCCGCCAATTGGGACCACCTGGATCCCGTCTCCTTCGCCGGGGGTCTCGATTTTCTGGGGATGAACGCTTATTACGAAGTCGGAAAAGGCACGGGGGCCGAAGTGGCGGCGATGGTGGATCGCTGGAACGAGATCCAGAAGGGGATCCGCGCTTGGCGACGGGCGAACGGCGGAAAACCGCTGGTCATCACCGAGGTAGGCTACCCGAGCCGGACGGGAGCCGGGGCGGACCCCTGGAATTACTTCGGCGAGGGCGAGCCGGCGCCCGAAGAGCAGAGAAAATGCTTCGAGGCCTTTTTCCGCGCCTGGAAAGGTGAGACAATGCTTGCCGGGGTCTACTTCTACCTTTGGTGGGGCGAAGGGGGGCCTCAAGACAAAGACTACACTCCCCGTGGGAAGCCGGCTCAGGATGTGATCGCCGCATGGTATACGGGGGAGGCAGGGAAAGGCGGGTCCGTGAGCCCGCAGGGAGTGAGGTAATGATGCGCAAGGTCATTCATAAGTCGGCATTTTTCTTTGTGGTGCTCCTGCTCGGGGTACAGAATCTCATCCAAGCGGCGCACCTGGTTACCTTTACAAAGGGGCAGGCGATCGTCGTCCAGAGCGCTGAGAAGCGCGGGAACTGGTATTACTTCGTGCTGGACGGAGGCGGCGAGATGGGAGTTCCCGTCAACCGGGTCTCGCGCATCGAGGATTACGAGGCTCCCCCCTCGCCTGTAGCGCCGAGCGCGGCGCCAGTCGCAGGAGGGGGCCAACCCCCGTCGGTCGTGCCCTCATCGCAGCCCAGTCCGGATCCCGCCACTACGGCTCAAGCACCCGCGGCTATGGCACCTGCCGACCCGCAGGCGCAGAATGGCACCTCCCAACCCGAGGCCGCGAATGTCATGTCTCGAGGAGAGGACTGGAGGTATCGCGTCAAGATGAGTGGCGGGCCCCGCCCACAGCTACAGCAGGATAATCCCGGCGGAATTCGGAGAATGCCGGGAGCCCGGGGGGGGCCTGGACGGATTCAGGGATACCTGGGTCAGCCTGGGGGGCGTCGGCCTCCCGGCGCCGCATCGCAGCAGCAAAACAACCCTCCACAACAGTAAGTAGATGACCTTCGGGTCGCCCAGCCAGATTGCCGCTCCATTCCAAAGGATCTGCATCGGGCTCACCGGCCCCAACTCGTCCGGGAAGGGTGAAGTCGCCCGGTTCCTGGGGGAAAACGGCTTCTCGCTACACTCCCTTTCCGACGTGGTGCGGGAAGAGGCGACGCTTCGCGGCCTCGATCACACCCGGGAGAATCTCATACGGACGGGGACGTCCCTCAGGGAAGAGTTTGAGGCAGGAGTCTTGGCCCAGCGCATCCTGCCGAGGCTGACGTCACGCAGCGTGGTGGACTCGATCCGCAGTCCCGGCGAGATCCAGGTATTGCGGACGCTGCCGGGATTCCGCCTCCTGGGGATCGACGCTCCCCTCGAGCTGCGCTTCGAGCGAAGTCGCCGGCGGGGGCGCGCGGGAGATGGGGAGACGATCGAGGATTTCCTGCGCAAGGAGAGGCTCGAGAAGGCGACCCACGGACCGGGCCAGCAGCTCGACGTCTGCTTCTCACTCGCCGATCGGATCGTACAGAACGACGGATCTCTGGAGGAGCTCAGGCAGCGCGTGAAAGAGATCCTGGCCGAAGGGGGCATCCCGATCCCCTGAGGATCTCAAGTGTCGACATTCTCCTGCCGGCCCCTGGGGAACAATCCGACCAGCAGCATTCCGGTGATGAAGCCGCCGATGTGGGCGAAGAAGGCGACCCCCGCTCCACCCGAGGACGGAGCCGAGACGACCTGCATCAAGAACCATAGACCGAGCAGCACGAGGGCGGGCATCGGCACGATTCTCACGAAGACGAAGACGAACACAAGAGTCTGGATGCGGTGTCCCGGGAACAGGAGAGCATAGGCTCCCAAGATCCCGGCGATGGCGCCCGACGCCCCCACCATGGGAGCCGTCGAGTCGGAGCGCAGCGCGATCTGGACGGAGGCCGCGGCGCCTCCGCACAGCAAGTAGAAGAGAAGGAACTTCACCGGTCCCAAGGTGTCCTCTATATTGTCCCCGAAGATCCAGAGATAGAGCATGTTGCCGACCAGATGCATGATGCCCCCGTGAAGGAACATCGAGGTCAGCAAGGTGATCCAGGGGAATGGAAAGGGCTCGGAACCCGGGCTCGAGTGCAAAAACGAAGCGGGAATGGCCCCGTACGTGAAGACAAAGCGCTCCAGAAGCCTCGGGCCCAGGGAAATCTCGTAGACGAACACTGCCAGGTTGGCCCCGATTAGCAGGAGGGTCACTGCGGGGAAGCGTCGACTGGGGTTGTCGTCTCGGAGCGGGAGCATGGTCGGCTCCTTGAAAAGGCCCGCGATTCTAGCACGCCGGCTCGGGCAACCCGTCCTTGACAGCCCCCGGGGGCCCGTCTATAGTAAAAATCCATTTTTTCCGTGGGTTGCTTGAGGGGGGATGGATGGAAGATGCTCTGACAGGTCGAGTGGACCTGGTGCGTGCCCGGCGCCCGCGAGAGCAGGCGGAAATCCGGGAAGAGCCCCTCGAGCAGCCGTTTCTCCCCAAGATTAACGACCCCTCCGATATCAAGACGCTCAACCTCGAGCAGTTGAAGCTCCTGGCGGAGGAAATCCGCCAGTACGTCATCGCCGTGGTCTCCAAGGTCGGAGGGCACCTTGGGCCGAGCCTGGGCGTTGTCGAGCTGACGCTCGCGTTGCACAAAATCTTCGATTCTCCCGCCGACAAAATCGTCTGGGACGTCGGGCATCAGGCCTATCCGCATAAGATCATCACGGGACGTCGCGACCAGTTTCCGACCCTCAGGCAGTATGGGGGAGTGAGCGGGTTCGTCAGCCCGGCAGAATCGGAGCATGACGCCTTCGGGGTCGCCCACGCCAGCACCTCGATCGCGGCGGCTCTCGGAATGGCAGCGGCCCGGGACCTGAAGGGCGAGACGTTCCACGTCGTCACGGTGACCGGAGACGGCGCCATGACGGGAGGGCTCGCCTATGAGGCGCTGAACAACGCGGGTCACTCCAAGAGAAACCTCCTGGTCATCCTGAACGATAACGAGATGTCGATTTCCCCCAACGTGGGGGCGATCTCCCAGTACCTGACCAGCATCATCGCCAATCCTTTCTACAGCCGGATCAAGGAAGAGGTGAAGTCGATCCTCGAGCGGGTGCCCCTGGGGGAGCCGGTGGGAGAGATGGCCAGGCGGATGGAGCAGAATTTCAAGAACCTCCTGGTCCCGGGCGCGCTCTTCCAGTCGCTCGGGTTCGCCTACTACGGCCCGATCGACGGGCACGACCTGGAAGGGCTCATCGCCATTCTCGGCCGCCTGAAGCAGGCCCACGGTCCGGTCCTGCTTCATGTCCTCACCCGGAAGGGAAAAGGGTACGCCCCGGCCGAGGGGAATGCTTGTTATTTTCACGGGGTCTCTCCTTTCGACGCGGCGACGGGCAAGAGCCCGGCCAGCGACAAGAAAGGGTTACCCAGCTACAACGAGGTCTTCGGCGAGGCCCTCACGGAAATGGCTGAGCGCGATCCTCGCGTGGTGGCCGTCACCGCGGCGATGGCCGACGGCACGGGGCTGGTGCGGTTTCAGGAGCGGCACCCGGATCGATTCTTCGACGTCGGCATCGCGGAGGCGCACGGCGTCTGCTATTCGGCAGGACTCGCGACCCAGGGAATCAAGCCGGTAGCGGCCATCTATTCCACGTTCCTGCAGCGGGCTTACGATCAGATCATCCACGACGTGGGTGTGCAGAATCTTCCCGTGGTTTTCTGCCTGGACAGGGCGGGGCTGGTCGGCGCGGATGGACCGACCCATCATGGCGTCTTCGATATGACCTACCTGCGCGCCGTTCCGAATTTCATCGTCACGGCGCCCAAGGACGGCGACGAGCTGAAAGACCTCCTCGCCACCGCTCTGGCGCAGCGGGATCATCCCTTCTCCATTCGCTATCCCAAGACACCCTGCGGAAGGTTCACCCCCGGAAGGGAGGGACGAACCCTTCCGATCGGCAGCTGGGAGGTGCTCCGGGAAGGTGAGAGTCTCTGCCTCCTCGCGGTAGGCGCGATGGTGGAGGTCTGTGAGAAGGCGTCGGCCCTGCTCGAGAAAGATGGGAAAAGCGTCGGGGTGGTGAATTGCCGCTTCGTGAAGCCTCTGGATCGACCGTTGCTGGAATCTCTGAGGAAGAAGTACGGCATCCTCGTCACGGTCGAGGAGAACGTCATCAACGGAGGCTTCGGCAGCGGTGTGAGCGAAGCCCTCTCCGAGATGAGTGAACCCCGGGGCCTCGTTCACCACTTCGCCGTGCCGGATCGGTTCATAACCCACGGCTCTCGCAACGAGCTACTGGAAGAGGTCGGACTCTCGCCGGCGCGGGTGGCCTCGAGGGTTCGGGAGCTGCTGGGAGCCTGAGCTTGACCACCCTGACGCCCGTCCAGGGCGACCTTTCAGACCAGAACGCAGACCTGATCATCCATTTTCAGTTCGAAGGCGAGACTTCTCCGTCGACCCTGGTGAATCCCGCGCTGCGCTCCACCCTCTCCTCCGTCCTCAAGCTCGATGGGTTCGAAGGCAAGCCCGACTCCGCCGTCCTCTGGCACTCCGGTGGTAGCCATCCCGCCGCCCGTTATCTCGTTCTCGGGCTGGGCAGCAAGGAAGCGCTCAGCAGGGAAGGTCTCCGGCGCGCGTGTGCGTCGGCGGGATCGCGGGCGACCGCGTTGCGCGCCCGTCGCGTGGGTGTGGCGATCGCCGCCAAGGCGTGGCGATTGTCGCTCGAGGAGGCGGTGCGAATCGCTTCCTCGGGATTCCTGCACGGCTGCTATCGTTTCGAAAAATACTTGAGCTCGCGGGGCGGAGCCGAGCCGTCGGCGCTCCTCCTCGGAGTCGGACGGGCCGATGCGGGAAAGGCTCGAAAGGTCCTCGACGAGGTCCGGCGCATCGATCGGGTCGTGCGCCTCGCGCGTGATCTGGTCATGGAGCATCCGGGACATCTCCACCCTCGGCGGGTCGCCGACATCGCGCGGCGGGAAGCACAGAAAGCGGGAGTACGCTGCCGCGTCCTCCAGGAGGCCGAGCTGAAACGCCTGGGAATGGGCGGCATGCTGGGCGTGTCGAGAGGCTCCGAGCATCCGGCTGTGCTGGTGCACCTGCAGCATCGCCCGCGCAAGGGGGGAGTCAAGAAGCCTCGAGTCGTGCTCGTGGGCAAGGGGGTCACTTTCGACACGGGCGGCATATCCCTCAAGCAGGCCGATGGCATGGAGGCGATGAAGGCGGACATGGCGGGTGCGGCGTCGGTGCTGGCTACGCTCTTGGCGCTTCCTGGGCTGCGCGTCCCCGTGGAGGTGCACGGGCTGCTGATGCTCGCGGAGAACATGCCGGACGGGAGGGCGATCCGCCCCGGGGATATTCTTCGCATCTTCAATGGAAAGACGGTGGAGATCAAGAGCACCGACGCGGAGGGGCGACTGATCCTCGCCGACGGTCTGGCCTGGGCCTCCAAGACGCTTCGGCCGGATATGATGATCGATTTGGCCACCCTCACCGGGGCCTGCATGGTGGCTCTCGGCCCAGGGTGCACGGGCGTCATGGGGAACGACGAGAGTCTGGTGAAGCGAGTGATCGACGCTGCCCAGAGCGAGGGGGAGAGAATGTGGCAGCTCCCCCTCTTGCCCGAGTATCGGGAGCACATCCGCTCGGAGGTGGCCGACATGAAGAATTCCGGCATTCGCTACGGTGGGGCCATCACCGCCGGCCTGTTTCTCCAGGAATTCGTGGATCCCCGCGTCCCCTGGGCGCACCTCGACATCGCCGGGCCGGCCTATTTCGAAACGGGCTACGGATATGCTCCGAAAGGAGCCACGGGCCACGGCATCCAGACTCTCCTGCACTTCCTCCGCTCCTTCGCATAGCATCCGGCATGAGCCGCCACGAACATCGTCGCCAGGCTCCGGCGCAAATCCTCGTGGGCGTGCTGACGATTTCGGACACGCGGACTGCGGCGACGGATTCGAGCGGACGGGCCATCCGTAAGCGCCTCTCCCGATCGGGTCACGTCATCGCGGATTACCGCATCGTCCCGGACGAGCCGGTCGCCATCCGAAAGACGCTGAGGGAGTGGGGCAAGAATCCGCGCATCGAGGCGATGATCCTGACCGGCGGGACCGGGGTTTCTCCGCGGGACGGAACCTATGAGGTGATCGAGAAGCTCCTCTCGAAGCGGTTGGACGGGTTCGGGGAGATCTTCCGCCTTCTCTCGTTCCGCCAGGTCGGGGCCGCGGCTTTTCTGAGCCGGGCCGTGGCGGGGGTCTGCGCCGGAAAGCCTCTGTTCTCGCTCCCCGGATCCGAACGGGCGGTGGTCCTGGCAATGGATCGGCTCATTCTCCCCGAGCTGGGGCATCTCATCCAACAACTGAGGAAGTGACGGTTCCTTCGAAGGATCTTCAGGCCCGCAGGTGGCGCGGGCCCCGGAGGATTCTCGCCGGAAGGGAGAGAATCGCCCTGAGCAGATCGAAGACCGCGGTGAGGGTGATGCCGATGAGGCGGAAGGGGAGAAGCAGAATCCAGACGATCGGGTAGAGCAGGAGCGCCAGGAGGGCCAGCGGCCAACACAGCAGAAAGAGCAGGCACCAGAGGAGAAATGCGGCCATCGGGTCGTGCCTCCTTTCGTCTTGTGCCCTTCGGGGCGCGGGTGTACGATGTCCCTAAGCGAACCAATCCTAACCCGGCAGAGTTCAAGAAGCGACCCTCCACAGGAGGAGAGCCGGTGTTCCGAACCGCAGCGCGCAGCTTTGCGATCATCCTGTTCGCCGCCTGCTGGGGATCGGGACTCGCGCTCGCCGCCGCGACTCTCTCCGGGACGGTCGTGGATTCCCTGCACCGGCCCCTGCCCGGCGTCACGTTGCTCCTGAGGCGTGACGGTCCGCCGGCGATGGAGCGTGGGGTGGTCACGGGTGTCTCGGGCACGTTCCTTTTCGCCGACCTGCCGCCAGGCCGGGGGTACCGCCTGCGCGCCACGCTCTCCGGTTTCGGGACGGTTGAATTCTCCGATCTCCTTCTCCCGGACGGAGAATCGCTTCCCCCGCTGGAAGTGGTCTTGCGCCCGTCCGAGGAGGCGCGGGAGGTCGTGCGGGTCCGCGGAGAATCGGAGACCATCGATACTCAGAGTGTCGTCACCTCGACCCGCTTCTCGTCGGAATTCATCGCCGGATTGCCCCTGCTCGGGCGCGATTATCAGGACATCCTCACGCTCGCTCCGGGCGTGAGCGATGTGAACGAGACGGGGAATCCCAACATCCACGGGGCCCGCTCCACGGACGTGGTCACGCTCGTGGACGGGGTGAGCACCACCGATCCGCTCACGGGGTTCTTCGGGCAGG
>DASYRY010000090.1:0-7450 GCA_036004025.1 Candidatus Polarisedimenticolia bacterium
TTGGAGGCCACCGAGAACTCCACGGGCGCGGGCTGCTCCTTCTCGATGATCTCCCGGATCTTGGCGCCCGTGCCCATCGGGACGGTGCTCTTGGTGACCACCACCTTGTAGCCGTTCATGGCCCGCCCGATGCTGCGCGCCACGTCCCGCACGAAGCTCAAATCGGCCGATCCGTCCTCCCCCTGCGGGGTCCCGACGGCGATGAACACCACCTGGGATTTCTCGACCGCCGAGGAGAGATCGGTGGAGAAGGAGAGCCTGCCTTCAGCCATGTTCCGGCGCACCTTCTCCTCGAGCCCGGGCTCGAAGATGGGGACCTTGCCCTGCTGGAGAAGGCGGATCTTCTCCTCGTCCACATCCACGCAGGAGACACTCACTCCGAATTCTGCGAAGCAGGTCCCCGTGACCAGCCCCACATATCCCGTGCCCACGACGGCGATCTTCATGCGACTCTCTCGCTCCCCTGACCCGTGCCCCTCACCCGCGGGGCTGCGCGTTGTACCACTTCACGAATCTCTGGATTCCTTCACGAATTCCGATCTTGGGCTCGTATCCCAGCAGGCTTTTGGAGAGCGTCAAATCCGCGCACGTCTGGCGGACGTCTCCCGGCTGCTCCGACTCATGGACGATCCTCGCTTTCTTGCCCAGCGCGGTCTCGATCTCTTCCACCAGGCTCCGGAGGGACACCACCTCGCTCCTCCCCAGGTTGAAGATCTGGAACCCCCGGCCGCGCCCGAGAGCCGCCACGATTCCTGCGACGATGTCGTCCACGTAGGTGTAGTCCCTCGCCGAGCTTCCATCCCCGAAGAGAGGAAGCGCTTCGCCCTGGTCGATGAGGCGCGTGAATTTGTGGATCGCCATCTCGGGGCGCTGGCGCGGCCCGTAGACGGTGAAGAATCGCAAGCAGGCGATGTCCATCCCGTGAAGGTGATGATAGGTGCGGCAGAGAAGCTCCCCCGCCCGCTTCGTGGCGGCATAGGGAGACACGGGCTCGTCGGCCCGGGCTGTTTCGGAGAGCGGGATCGTGTCGGAGTTTCCGTAGACGGATGAGGACGATCCGAATACGAACCTCTTCACCTTGTAGATCCGCGCGTGCTCCAGAAGCGTGGCGGTTCCGGTCACGTTCACGTCGGAGTAAAGCCGTGGCATCTCCAGAGAGGGCCGCACCCCCGCCCGCGCGGCTAGGTGCACCACCGCCTCCACTTCATGGTGCCCGAAGAGATCCTCCAGGAGCGCGGGATCGCGGATATCCCCTTCGTAAAGGTGGAAGTCTTCCGCATCCTTCAGCGAATCGATGTTCTGCAGCTTCACTTTCTTCGAGTAGAAGCTGTCGAAGGCATCCAGGCAGATGACCTCGCGCCCCTGTCCTGTCAGTCGCTCACAGAGATGGGACCCGATGAATCCCGCCCCTCCGGTCACCAATATCGCTCCCACGTAAGCTCCTTTTGCTAGATCTTGTGAATCTTGCCCTGGGGCGCCTTCACCCCACGGGTGGCGTTCCGAGTGTCCACCAGCACCTGCGCCCTTTCGACAATCCGGGAGTAGTCGTAGATGGAGTGGTTCGTCAGGATGACGGTGCAATCGCTCCTCTCCAGGAGCTCGTCCGTCAACGGCACCGATCGCAGGGTCTCCTGCTCGAGGTGGACCTGCGGCGCATGGGGATCGTGATACAGCACCTCCGCCCCCTTCCCCTTCAAGAGCTGGATCACGTCCAGGGCCGGAGATTCTCTCACGTCCGAGATGTCCTTCTTGTATGCGACCCCCAGGATCAGGATGCGTGAGCCGTTGACCGATTTTTTCCGGGCGTTCAGAGCGTCCACCACTTTCGTGACGACGTAGTGAGGCATGTTGCCGTTGATCTCGCTCGCCAGCTCGATGAACTTCGCGGAGTAGTTCAAGGTCTTCAGCTTCCAGGAGAGGTAGTGGGGATCGATGGGGATGCAGTGCCCTCCCAATCCCGGCCCCGGGTAGAAAGGCATGAACCCGAAGGGCTTGGTCGCCGAGGCGTCGATCACTTCCCAGACGTCCAGACCCAAGCGATCGCACATCAGGGCGATCTCGTTCACCAGACCGATGTTGACGCTGCGAAACGTGTTTTCCAGCAGCTTGATCATTTCCGCGGTCTGAGTCGAGGACACCGGAACCACCGTCTCCACCGCCCGCCGGTAGAGAGCCGCGGCCATCTCGGTGCATTGGGGCGTGATCCCCCCAACGATCTTCGGAGTGTTGCGCGTGGTGAACCTCGAGTTTCCCGGATCGACGCGCTCCGGAGAGAAGGCCAGATAGAAATCCCTCCCCACCCGGAGCCCCTCCGCCTCCAGCTTGGGACGAATAATCTCCTCCGTCGTGCCCGGATAGGTGGTGCTCTCGAGGACCACGAGCATGTCCCGGTGGAGCGTGCCCGCGATCCCCTCCACGGCGGAGACGATGTAGGAGATGTCCGGATCCCGGGTCTTTCTCAGGGGAGTGGGAACGCAGATGATCACGGCATCGCAGGAGGCCAGGCGGGCGACGTCGGTCGTGGCGGAAAGTCCCTGCGATCCGATGCGAGACGCGAGCAGGGCGTCGGGCACGTCCTGCACGTGCGACACGCCGCGGTTGATCCCTTCTACCTTCGCCGCGTCGTTGTCGACTCCGGTCACCGCGAAGCCGGCCCGGACGAACTCGCACGCCAGCGGCAGTCCCACGTAGCCGAGCCCGATGATCCCCACTCGAGCCTGGAGTGTCTCGATCTTCTCCTTCAGTCCCACGCCCCTCTCCTCGTCACGGATTCTTCTCCGGAGGGGGAGCTTCCTCCTCCGGCTCCTCCGGCTGGTCCTGAGATTCCTTGCTCCCCTTCTTCTGGTAATGGTGGATCATCCCCTTGCCCAATCGGCTCTTGCGGACGCCCGCCACGACGTCCTTCAGCCCCAGGTAGACCTCGGGGTCGTTGAGCAGGCCCCCCACCGTGCCCACTCCACGATCCATCTTTCGGGTGATCGACTCGAGATTCTTCGTAGTCTTGTCCAGGTTTTCCAGGATTCTCTTCGCAGAGGCGTCATCCGAGAGCATTCTTCCCGCCATCCCCTTGCCCGATTTGAGCTGAGCCACCACCGACTTGAGGTCCTGGGTGGCGGCGACCACATTGTCCAGAGCCTGGTCCCCTTTCCCGCCCGAGGCGAGCATCTGTCCCATGGCTCCCTGGCCCGACTCGACCTTCTCCAGAATCCCTCGGACGTGCTGCAGGGACTCCTCGATCGCGGAAAGCTGCCGGCGGGCGTACTCCCGATCGGAGATGAGGGTCCCGGCCAGTCCCTGTCCCTTCTCCACCTGGGTGGCGATGCGCTGCACGGAGTCGAGAGTCTTCTGGACCCCCTCGAGGCTGTCACGGCCGAACTCTGGGTTCTTGATCATCTCGGAGAGCACGCCTCCCCCCTGGTTCAAGGCGATGAGGAGCTCGCGCAGCTGGCTGGTGATGTCCTTGACGTCGTCCGCGATGCCCCTTCCCATCTCGGTCAACTCGGCCAGTCCCGAGACCCCGGGCTCGATCCGTGTCCCGGGGGGCAGCTGGGGTCTCTCCGGGTCGCCCGGCGTCAGCTCGATGTAGCGCTCCTGGGAGACGTAGGAGAGTGACTTCAGGTGCGCCTGGGTCCCTTCCCGAATGCGCGAGGCATAGGCGCGGTCCACCTGCAGGGTGATCCGGATATCCTTCTCCAGCAGGCTCGAGGGAAACTCGACGCCACTCACGGTCCCGACCTGCACGCCAATCAGCTTCACCGGCGATCCCTCGGCCAATCCCGATACGTTCGGGAACGACGTCCAGTACTCGACCTTGCGGGCGAAGAGGCGCGATTCTTTCCCGACGGCGAGGATCCCGACCATGAGCACGAGGCCGGCCGCGAAGAGAGTGAATCCCACGCTCGCTTCCCGGGTCCTAAACATGGCTCGCTCCGTTCCCGGCGGAGAGAAATGTGCGCAGCCGGGGATCGACGCTCCCGCGGGCCTCGGCGACCGATCCCGCGAAGACCATCTGCCCCTCGTAAAGGAAGGCAATCCGGTCCGCCACCATGAAGGTGCTCGCGATGTCGTGCGTGACGACGATCGAGGTCACGCTCAAGGTACTTTGCAGGTTTCGAATGAGGGCATTGATGGCCTGCGCCGTGATGGGATCGAGTCCGGTCGTCGGCTCGTCGTAGAGGAGTCCGGCCGGCTCCAGGGCGATGGCCCGGGCCAGCGCCACGCGCTTGCGCATTCCTCCCGACAGGTCCGCCGGCATCCTCCGCTCCACCGATTCATCCAGCTCCACGAGCGAGAGCTTCTGGCGCACTCGCGCTTCAATTTCTTCTTCGGAGAGTTCGGTGTGCTCCCGGAGCGCGTAAGCCACGTTCTCAAAAACGTCCATGGAATCGAACAAGGCGCTTCCCTGGAACAGCATTCCGACCTTCTTACGGACCGGCATCAGATCCTCCTCCGAGAGTCCCGTCAGATCCGTCCCGTCCACGATCACCCGGCCCCGCTCGGGCAGCATCAATCCGATGGTGTGCCGGAGGAGGACCGACTTACCGCTGCCGCTGCCTCCCAGGATGACCAGCGTCTCCCCCCGCATCACCTGGAGGTCGACTCCCCGCAGGACCTGGTTCTCCTGAAACCTCTTGTGCAGATCCTCGAAGCGGATGAACGCGGCATCCATGGGATCAAAAGATCAAGAAGAGCTTGGTCAGGAAGAAATCAGAGATCAGGACGGCGATGGACGCGGCCACCACGGTCTGGGTGGTCGCCCTCCCCACTCCATCGGCCCCTCCGGTCACTCTGAGCCCGTTGTAGCAGGCGATCGTCGAGATGAAGAGGGCGAAGAACACGGTCTTTCCGATCCCGCTGAAGATGTCGTGGACCGCCAGGGCCCCGCGCACGTGCTTTAGATAGAACTCCGAAGTCTGGTCGAGCTCGGTACACGCGATGAGCCAGCCCCCCATGATGCCCACGAAATTGGCGAGAATCGTGAGAACCGGCAGCATGATGAGCGTCGCCATGACCTTGGGGAACACCAGCTTCTTCACCGGATCCGCGGCGAGGGCTCGAATGGCGTCCACCTGCTCGGTCACTTTCATCGAGCCGATCTCGGCCGTGATCCCGGCGCCGACTCGGCCTCCGATCATCAAGGCGGAAAGAACCGGTCCCAGCTCTCTGACGATCGACAGCGAGACCACGTCGCCGATGAGCAATTTGCCGAAGGCCGCCCATGAAACCGCGGTCTGGAGCGCCAGAACCATCCCGGTGAACAGGGCGGTGGTCAGCACGATGGGAGCGGAGCCCACTCCGAGATGCTGCAACTGCTCCACCAGGATCGACCATTCACGGGGTCGGCGCATGCCCTGGCGAAACGTATTCCTCGCCAGAATCCCGATTCCCCCCAGGTGCTCGAGGGTGGCATTGAAGATATCGACCATCGCTCCCCGGTGGCGGGCCTAGGTGGTTTTAGGGCAACAACTTAACAACGCGCTAGTCTAATCAAGCGCCGGCGCCCCCGTCAAGGCAGCCTGCGGGACGGCCTCCCCCATCCTCCCCCTCCCGGAGTGGCGATCCGCAGGCGATTGCCTTTCTCGAGTCGCAGGCAGACCTTGGAACCGAGGCGCTCGATGGAGGCTCCGGATATCTTCCACGCCCTTCCGACTTTTCCGGGCGATCCCCCCATGGCTCCCGAGGGGGGGTGGAGGTGGCGATCGGTGAACAGGGTCGCCTCGGTGTCCGTGAGGACCTCGATCTCGCGAAGGACCCCCTCCCCTCCCCGATGCCGTCCCTTGCCCCCCGAGCCACGACGAAGAGCGTATCGGACCACATGCACCGGGAAGGATTGCTCCAGCGCCTCGACCGGGGTGTTCAAGGAGTTGGTCATGCCGGTGTGCACGCCCGAAAGGCCGGGACCGGCCGGGGATCCACCCATCCCTCCGCCAAGCGTCTCATAGTACGCGAATGCAGCGCCGGTGCGCGGATCCCGCCCCCCCAGAGTGAAATTGGTCATCGTGCCGCTGCTCTGGGCGGGAATCGTCCCGGGGAGCGCCTGGCGCAGCGCCTTGAGGACCAGGTCCACGACCCGCTGGGAGGTCTCGACATTCCCCCCGGCCACGGCGGCGGGCCTTCGCGCGGAGAGCACGCTGGCCTTGGGAAGGCGGATGCGCAAAGGAAGAAAGCAGCCGGCGTTGAAGGGGATCTCCTCCCTCACCAGACAGCGAAAGACGAAATAGACCGCGGAACGGGTGATCGACTCGACGGCGTTGACGTTTCCGCGGGTCTGGGCGTCGGTGCCCGAGAAATCGATCTCCGCCGCTCCCCCACGTAGGTGGATGGCGACACGAAGCCGAACAGGCCGCTCGTCGATCCCATCCCCTTCGAGGGCCTCCTCGGCCTCATAGACTCCTTCGGGAATCTTCCTGAGAAACGAGCGAACGATCCTGAGGGCGTACGCGATCTGGGCATCCGACCAGAGCGCCAGCCTTCTCCGGCCGACGCGGCTCTCGATCTCGCCCAATCGCCGGGCCCCGGCGAGATTGGCCGCGATCTGAGCCCGCAGATCGGCCTCTCTCTCCTGCGGCGTGCGAACGTTCGACAGGATCATGGCCAGCAGATCCGCGTCCATCCGGCCCCCGCGCACGAGGCGGATCGGAGGAAGGACGATCCCCTCTTGATAGATTTCCTCGCTGCCGGGCGCCATCGAACCGGGGCGCGCGCCTCCCACGTCGCTGTGATGGGCGCGATTCGCCACGTAGAAGCGGGGCCGCCGCGAAGCGAGAGGAAAGGGGGCCACCAGGGTGATGTCGGGAAGGTGCGTCCCGCCGGCGAACGGGTCGTTGACCGCCACCATCTCTCCGCTCCTGGGAGGAGCGATCCTGAGCACGTGCGAGACGGTCTCCGGCATGGATCCGAGATGCACCGGCATGTGGTCCCCCAACGCGACGGCCCTTCCCTCCCCATCGAAAAGAGCGCAGGAGTAATCCCGCCTTTCCTTGATGTTGACGGAGAAGGCGCAGCGCATGAGCACCTGGCCCATCTCCTCGACGACCGACGCGAACAGGTGGCGAGCCAGCTCGAGCGACACGGCGTCCGGGGAGTCCTTGCCGCGCTTCACGCCGGCCCCCTGGGGACGGTGAGACTGAGCTCCCCCCACGCGCCTACCGCGAAGCGAAACCCAGGCGCGACGTAGGTCGTGGCGCTGTACTCTCGAATCAGTGCGGGACCGGACAAGGAGACTCCAGGCGGAAGGGATCCACGATCGTAGACCGGAATCTTGCGCGCAGGACCCGTCTCGAGCCAGCAGGTCTGGACACCCGACGCCCCCGCCGCTCGCCCGCTCTTCGGTCGGCGGCCCAGCGACAAGCGCCCGGCGCCGGAAAGGATCCGGATCCTCACGGTCACCACCTCCACCTCGTCTCCCCGTCGGTCGTAGCCGAACTCCCGGAGGTGATCCTCATGGAAC
>DASYRY010000091.1:0-5542 GCA_036004025.1 Candidatus Polarisedimenticolia bacterium
CCCTCGAGATCGGAACGCTTGCGGTCGACCTCTCGACGGGCCCGCGGCGGGGGACCGTCTACGCCATATGGGTCGAGCGGGAGAGTGGAGGAGGCAGCAAGCGCGATGTGTTCGTGGCCTCATCGTCGAATCAAGGAGCGAGCTGGTCCGCGCCGGTGAGAGTCAACGACGATCCCCCGGGAAACGATCAGGTGATGCCCTGGCTGTCGGTGAGCTTCCAGGGGAAGGTCGAGGCGGTCTGGTACGACTACCGCAACTGGCGCGGAATGCACACCGTGGACCTGTACGCTTCCCGCTCCAGCGACGGAGGCGCGACCTTCTCTCCCAACTTCCGCGTCACCACGGTTCCGTCGACCTGGTTCGCTCTTTTTACGCTGACTCCGAACTTCGGCGATTACCTCGGCTGCGCCAGCGAAGAGGGGGGCTTTTATCCCGCCTGGGCGGACGCGAGAAACGGCGAAATCGACGTCTTCGCCACCCACATCCCGACCACGACGTGCGGCAATCACACCCTCGAGGCGTTCGAGCAGTGCGACGATGGCAATGCCGTGGACGGGGATTCCTGCTCGCCCGGGTGCGCCTCGACCCCCTGCGGCAACGGGACGCTGGAAGGGACCGAGCAGTGCGACGACGGCAACCTCCAAAGCGGAGACGGGTGCTCCCAGGTGTGCAAGAACGAAGTCTGCGGCGATCGGATCCTCCAGAAGAGCAACCAGGAGTCGTGCGACGATGGGAACACGGTGTCCGGAGACGGCTGCTCCGCCGTCTGCCTCCTGGAGCTGGACAAGATGGTGTTCATCGCCGACGAGCGATCGAGGCTCAACCTCCAGAGCCTGGTCACCGGAGCCGTCTTCAATTACGGCGATCCCGGCTTTCACGAGCTGGCGGACCTCGCCTTCGATGCGTCGGGGAATCTCTTCGGGTCCACCGGCTCCAACGTGAGCCTGTCGATCGGATTCAACGGGTATCTCGTGAGCATGGCCGCGGGCGGATTGCCGGATCGGGGCGCTCCGATCGGGGATTCAGGCTGGCAGGCTCTGAGCGCGATCGACTTCCATCCCGCCACCGGAACCTTGTACGGTATCGCGCTGGACGGCACCGGCGTGAGCCGCCTGATCACGCTGAGCCCGGCAAGCGGCGCGACGCTGTCGGTCGTCGGTGATTTGGGCTTGAACAACGCGGGGGCCATGGCCTTCGATGCGTCGGGAGTGCTCTACGTGGCGGGCCGTCCCGGGACCTCCGGCGGCTCCAGCCTGTACACCGTTTCGCTGTCCCCTTTTTCCGTGACGCCGATCGGTCCCGTCGGAGCGTACCTCCTCGCGGGGATCGATTTCGCTCCTGATGGTACTCTCTACGGCGTCACGCAGCGCGGGACGGGCGCCGATCGGGCGCTCGTGCGGGTGAACAAGGCGACGGGAGCGGGAACGATCTTGTTCGGCACCGGAAGCACCAACCAACAGGGGATCCGCTTCGCGCCGGCGATCGCGGTCGATCGCGATCTCGACGGGATTCAGGATGCCGCCGACTGCTCGCCGCTCAGCTCCGCCAACGCAGTGCCGGGATTCACGTCCGCTCTGGTCTTCACCAGCACGTCGGGCACGGGAATGACCTGGACGGCGGCATCCAACTCGAGGCACTCCAATACCTATCGCGGCACCATCACCGGCCCGCTCGGTCTGCGCCCGCCGGCAAGCGTGTTCGATCACACCTGCTTCGAAAGCGATGATTCCCTGGGCGATGGCGCGAACGTGACGACCGATGCCTCGACGCCTCCTCTAGGGACGGCCTACTACTACGTCAGCGCGGGGGAAGGATGCGGCGAGGGGCCGGCGGGCCCCGACGCCTCGCACCCCATGCCGCCCCTGACGCTCTGCCCGACACCTCCATGAATCGTCATCCCAAGAATGTCGAGATGAAGCAGGCGGGCGATGGCATTCGAAGACTGCTCGGGGCGTGCCTCTTCTTCTCGGGCACCGCCTCTCTGGTGATGGAAGTCGCCTGGTCGAGGGCCCTCTCCCTGGCTCTGGGAAACTCCCACCAGGCGGTGGCCACCGTCGTCGCCTCCATGATGACGGGCCTCTTCCTGGGGAGCCTATTCGGTTCGCGCTTCCTGCCTCGTATCCGGCATCTCCCCAAAGCCTACGGCATGCTCGAGATGGGGATCGGTCTGTATGGGGCGCTCACGCCGCTGATCTTCAAGCTAGTGACCCTTTTCCTGGGTCCGCTCTATGCGCTCCCCTCGGCCGCGTTCCTTTTCTTCCGCTTCCTGCTTGTCTTCGCGATCCTCCTGCCTCCCAGCGCCGGAATGGGAGCGACGCTCCCGGTGGTCACCGCGGCTGTCTCGACCGCCTCGCCGGGGAAAGAGCGCAACTCCGGCTCGGTGGGAGGCTGGCTTTATGGAATCAACACGCTGGGCGCTTTCATCGGAACGCTCGCCGGTGGGTTCCTCCTATTGCCTTCCCTGGGACTGCTGAAAGCGACGCTGGCCGGGGCGGGCACGAGTCTCGCCGTCGGCACGCTGGTCTGGCTCCTCTCCGATTCCTTCCTGCGGCAGGAACGGACGGCGTCTCCCGCTTCTCAGAAAGCGAAGTCGGAGATGGGAATGCCCGTGATCCTTCCCCTTTACGCCGCCTCCGGGTTCATCGCCCTAGTGTATGAGATCACCTGGACGCGTGTCCTGGCGCCGGTCGCGGGAAGCTCCGTCTATTCCTTCACCCTGATCCTGTCGGCCATCCTCGCCGGGATCGGCGCCGGCAGCCTGCTTCTCTCCACGCGGCTCGGGCGGTGGATCCATCCGGGGCGCGGGTTCGTGACCGGCCAGATCCTCCTGGGAACCGTGGCGTTCGGCTCGCTGTGGGGACTGAAGATCTACCCGAAGATGATGCTGGGAGTGGCGGCCAGGTATCCGAGCGATGCCCAAGCCTTCCTCCTCAGGGAGTTCCTGACCTTCGGTGCGATCGTGCTGCCTCCGGGGATCATCCTCGGGGCGCTGTTCCCCTTCGCTTCCCGGCTCCTGCAGAGCCTCGAGGCGGAATCGGGGGCGGACGTGGGGAAGGTATACGCGTGGAACACGGCGGGGTCGCTGATGGGATCCCTTGCGGCGGGATTCTTCCTCGTGGAGACGATCGGGAGCCAGAAGACGCTGGCCCTGGCCTGCATCGCCAGCATCTCGCTGGGACTTGCGGGCCTGATCCTCGCGCCGGGACGATTCTTTCGACCCATCGCGGGACTCGTTGCCGTCGTGCTCGCGATGCTCATTCCGATCTTCCCGCCGACCTGGGACCTGTATCGGATGACGACCGGCGTCACGCAGCTTCTCAGAAACATCCGGGAGATGGGCCCCGGAGTGCGGGCCGAGGCGGTCATGGCGCTCAGCCAGGCGCCTGACGTGCACATCCTGTTCCACAAAGAGGGGAAGACCTCCACCGTGACGGTCATCCGGGAATGGTTCGATCGATGGCTGAGGGTGGACGGCAAGACCGACGCCAGCACCTCGGGCACCGACATGCAGACCCAGGTGCTCCTGGGCCAGACCCCGATGTTCTTCGCCCCCTATGCCAAAGACGCCTGCGTCATCGGCTACGGTTCGGGGGTGACCGCGAACGCGGTCCTCACGCACCCCGTCGAGCACCTGGACATCATCGAGATCGAGCGGCAAGTGATCGAGGCCTCGCCCTTCTTCGAGGACGTGAACCACCGTCCCTTGTCGGACCCGCGGCATCATTTGATCGTGGATGACGCGCGCACGGCGCTCACCTATCGTCCCCAGGAGTACGACGTCGTCATCTCCGAGCCTTCCAACCCATGGATGGCGGGCGTCAACAACCTGTTCACCGCCGAATTCTATCGTCTGGTGCGCAAGCGCCTGAAGCCGGGCGGCGTCTTCTGCCAATGGGTCCAGAGTTACGAGCTTTCGGACGAAACGATGAAGACGCTGATGGACACGGTGGCCAGCTCCTTTCCTTACGTCCATCTCTTCGCCTCCCACATGTCGGCGGACACGTTCATCCTGGCCTCCGAGAAGCCGCTGCGCCTGGATCCGATCGCGGCGCAGCTGTTCCCCGATCGCATCCAAGTGAGGGAGGACCTGGCGCGCGTCGGGATCACGCATCTCTCGGATCTCGCAATCCTGTACACCTCCCCGCTGCGGCCCCCTGCTCCCGGGGCGCTGTTGAACACCGACGACAACTCCCTGATCCAGTATCGGGCTCCGCTGGAGATGCTGAAAGGCGCCGAGCCGGACCGGGCCTTCATCGTCGCCTCCCCGGCAGACGTGGAGGCTCTGTTCTTCCCGGGCCGGCCCGAGGCGGAGGCGCTTCTGGAGCTGGGGCGTGCCTGCCACCGCCGTGAGGCCCTCACCACCTTGAAGTTCATCGCGGACATGCTCAAGGAAAAGGGCGCGATCGCGGCTTCCGACGAGCTTGCCGGTCTGGCGAAGGAGCTGCAGGCGAGGGTGGAGCGGGGAGATCGGGTCAAGGCCGCCCTTTCCCAGGCAGAAGCGCGAATCGGGATGATGGATCTGGAAGGCAGCCGGACGGCGCTGAAGGCGGCCGAGTCGGCGGGACTCCAAACCGCCGAGGAATGGACCCGGGCCGGGATGGTCCTGATGACTGCCGCGCGCTTCGAGGAGGCCGAAGCGTACCTGGACCGGGGAGTGAGCATGGCCGATCCCCGATTCGTCTATCAGGGTCTCTCCGCTCGAGGCGCCTGCCGGTTCCGCCTGGGCCGGCTCGAAGAAGGCAAGGCCGACATCGAGGAAGCGAAACGAATGGATCCACAAGGCGCCCTGGCATATCTCCTGTACGCGAGCGCCCTGTTCGACCGGGGCCGGAAAATGGAGGCTTTGCAGGAAATCGAGGCGGGGATGATGATCGCGCCGGAGGATTCCCGTCTGGACCAGTCCCTGGCCTACTTCAACAACGTCCAGCCCCCGGCTCCTCCGACGGAGTCGACCGTCTCCCCCCCGCCCGCAGGCGCTCCTCCCCCCACCACCCGCTGATCGCGAATCTCCGAGGCCTCCCGGTGCATCTGAACGAGGCTGAAAGGAGGAATAAGGATGATCCAGTTGCGACCCTCCGATGATCGTGGCCGCACTCGAACCGACTGGCTCGACAGCCGGCACACCTTCTCGTTCGGCGGGTATTTCGAGAAGAATTGGGTCCAGTTCAGGGATCTCCGGGTCATCAACGAGGACTGGATCGAGCCCGAGGCCGGGTTCGGGACGCACCCTCATCGCGACATGGAGATCATCACCTACCAAGTCGACGGACAGCTCGGTCATCGAGACAGCCTCGGGAGCGGCTCGGTCCTGCGCGCTGGTGAAGTCCAGGTAATGAGCGCCGGGACAGGCATCTCGCACAGCGAGGCCAATCCCTCCCGTGAGGAGACCTCGCATCTCCTCCAGATCTGGATTCTCCCCGAGAGGAAGGGGCTCCAGCCGCGCTACGACCAACGGGCCTTTCCCGAGAATCGTCGCCGCGGAAAGCTCCATGCGGTGGTCACGCCCGACGGCCGGGACGGATCGCTTCTGATTCATCAGGAT